>CAIOSS010000639.1 GCA_903860995.1 uncultured delta proteobacterium
CCATCACGAGGTAGGGGCGGCCGTCGCTGGAAAGACCGTAGTCCTCGACGCGCACCACGTTGGGGTGCCGCAGCTTCGCCGCGATGCGCGCCTCGCGCAGGAATCGGTCGATGGCCCCCTGGTCACGGGTCATCTCGGGTAGCAGCACCTTCACTGCCACCGCGTGCCCCAGCACCTGGTGCTCCGCGCGAAACACCTCGCCCATGGCGCCTGCGTCGATCTTCTCGAGCAGCACCCAGCGGTCGCCGAGGATGTCACCGGGCCGTGTCATGGAGGAGCATCGGCGACTGTATCGGCCCGAAGGTCCCGCGGCAAATCACTCTGGCGCGCGCGACTCGCGACGGCCGGTGACATCGGGTAGGTAGGTCGTCGCCGCGAACGATGCCCGACGAGCAGACCACACCACAGAAGAAGAGGTTCCGGCCGCGGTTCGGGTGGTTCTCGGCGCTCGTTCTGGCGGTGCTCGCCGTCGCGGCCCTGGTCGTCCGCAGCGAACGCTTCGCCCGGCGGGTCGCCCGGGAGATACATGACCAGGTATTCGCCGCGACGGGGCTCGACCTCACCTACGGCAGCGTCGGGTTCTCGCCCACCGCCGTCGCCGTGCGCATCCGGGAGATCCGGGTGCGCCGGCCCGTCGACGGGTGCGGCGCCATCGTCACCGTCGAGTCCCTGGAGGTGATCCCCTCCCTCGGCGACCTGCTCCGCGGGGAGGTGCGCCTCTCGCGGGTCGTCGTCGACGGCGGCGCCGTGGACCTCGACTTCGAGCGCCTCCCGGGCGGCGGGGTGGCCCTGCGCTGCGGCCCGGTGACCCGTGGCGGCGGCGGCGGCGGGAGCGGCGAGATCCCCCTGCGCGACGTGGCCATGAGCGACGTGCGCGTGCGGGTGCGCCACCCCGACGCGGGGGAGTTCACCCTCGGCTCGGTCGACCTCGACCTGCTCAACCTGGGCCGCTCGCGCTGGTCGGTGGGCCTGCTCGCGGTCGACTCCGTCGGGCGCTCGACCTACTTCGAGGGGCCCATCCCCCGCGTCGAGGCACGCCTCACGGCCGACCTGCGCACGGGCGTGGTCTACGTGGCGTCGGCGCAGGTGCGCGCGGGCCGGACGGCGGTGCGGGTGCGCCAGGCACGCTTCGATCCGGGCGCGCGCTCGCTCCGCGTCGACGCCCGGGTGGAGGTCCACCTCGAGGACGTCCTCGCGCGCATCCCGAGAGCGCCGCAGCTGGAGGGCGCCGTGACCCTCGACGCGAGCGCGGAGGTGGCCGACCTCGCCCGGCCGCAGCGCGATTTCCGCGCGACTGCCGTGCTCACCGCGCTCGGCCTCGGGCTGCACGCGCCCGACCAGACCACCGGCGAGATGCTCCGGTACAGCCTCGGCGACCGGGTGAGCGCGCGGGTGTCCGCGGACCCGGCGCGCGTCGTCCTGACCGAGTTCTCGGGGGGCTACGCCGGCGCGACGCTGAGCTCCGAGCGGCTGAGCGTGGGGCTCGTCGCGCCGATGCCCATCGAGGGCGTGCTCGGCATCCGGGGCCTGGATTTCACCCAGCTCATGAAGGACGCCACGGTGACGCCCCGCACCAAGGTGCTCTGGACCCTCTCCGGCGACGCGCGGCTCAGCGGCTCGCTCATGCCGCTGAGGCTCGTCGCCAACATCCCCGACATGGAGACCCGGGACTTCGCGATCCTCCAGGACTACTTCATCGTGCTGCCGCAGCGGCCCATCGTGCGCGTGCCGCGGGCCCGGGTGAGCCTGCGCATGGAGGTCGACGACGTCTCGGTCTCGTGGAATGACGTGACCGTCGCCTTCGGTCAGTCGCGCGCCACGGTGCGCCGCATCCGGTCGCGCACCTCGCACGACGTCGACGACTCGGACGGCCACGACACGGACCTCAAGATCGAGGGCCTCGTCGTGGAGCGCATGCACCTCGCGGACATCGGCGCGATCGCGGACATCCCCATCGCGGGCGAGGCGACGGCGACGGTCGCGCTCAGCGACGACTTCGACCACCCGCGGGTGCACGGCGTCGCGCGCATCCAGGGCTTCACCTTCAACACCTTCCCCTTCGGGGACCTCGCCACCGCGCCGGGGACGGAGTGGGTGCTGCGCGACGAGCGCCTCGACAGCGTGCGGATGGACGGCGCCCACCGGCGCTCGCGCTACACCATCCACGACGCCTTCCTCGACTTCCGCCACTTCTCGATGCGCGCCGGCGCCCGCATGCACGCCGACCCGATGGAGCTCGGTGACTTCTACGACATGTTCCATTTCGACGGCGACCCGACCTTCACGCCCTTCGACGGGCGCGGCGTGGTCGACGCCACCGTGGACTACGTGCTCGGTCGGCCCGGCGACGACCGCGACGGGGTGATGACCGCGGACGTGTCCATCCAGCGCGCGGAGGCGACGGCCTTCGGCGAGCGCATCGCCGACGTCGACGCGCGCCTGTCGTACGTCTGGCTGCGCCGCCGCGACGGCGTGCGCGGCGCGCGGGTCAACCTCGACCACTTCACGGGCACCAAGGGCGGCGCCCCGCTGCGCGCGAGCGGCGCGATGGACCTCGGCGCCCGGATGCACTTCGTCGCCGAGGCCCGCGACGTGCCCGTGAGCGCCTTCGACCTCGCGCGGGGAAGCCACCTTCCGGCGAGCGGGCGGGTGTCGGCGCTGGTCACCGTGGAGGGCACGCCGGACGCCCCGCGCTACGTCGGCGACGCGCGCTTCCGCGACCTGGTGCTGCTCGATCGCCCCATCGGCGACCTCGAGGTGCACCTCTCGCAGCTCCCGGAGGGCCCAGTGCCCACGCGGCCTGACGAGCGGCCCCCCATCGGGCGCATCGACCTGAACTTCGGCGCCCTCTCCGACCAGCTGCGCGTCGACCTCACGCTCCGGGTGCCCTGGGAGCCCACCCACTGGCGGGACGCCCTCGGCGTGACGCACCCCAGCTTCGAGCGCGCCTGGGGCCGCGCGGCGGTGCGCACGCACATCGCCACCCGCGCCCCGGTCGACCTGCTCCCGTGGCTGCCGCCGTCGATGCTGGCGCGGCTCGGCGCCGACGCGCGCGTGGTCGCTGGCTTCGACCTCGCCATCGAGGACGGCCGCCTCGACCAGATGGCCCTCGCGACCGGGCGCGCGACCCTGTCGGCGCTGGACGTCCAGGCCCGGGGGCTCCCGCTCCGGCTCGGCGCAGGGGCCGCGCTCGCGGTGTGCTTCCGCGGGGGCGTGGCGTGGGTCGCGCCGCCCGCCGCCGTGGGCTGCGACGAGGGCCCCGCCGCGGAGGGCCGCGTGTCCGCCGTCGCCGAGGCCCCCTTCGACCTCGCGCGGCCGCTCCTCGTGGGGCCCGACGGCACCCGGCTCTGGCTCGCCGGCTCGGCCAACGTCGCCGAGGACTTCAGCGTGAGCGGCTTCGACGTTCGCGCGCGGGGCGACGCCGACCTCTCGCGGGTCGCCGCGCGGGTGCCGCAGCTCACCTTCGGCCGGGGGATCGGGGTGTTCAACATCCGCGCGCGGGGGACGCCCGCCCGGCCGTCGCTCTCCGGCGCCGTCGAGCTCCACGACGCCAGCGTCGGGGTGGCGGGCCTCGCGTCGCCGCTGCGCGACATCGAGGTCGACCTCCGGGTGGACGGCACCGAGGCGATCCTCCGGCGGGCGAGCGCGCGGTACGGCCAGGGGCAGATCGCGTTCACCCGGGCGGACTCGCCCGCGATGGTGCGCTTCGACGGCACCCGCCTCGACCGCCTCGACGTCCCCATCGTGGTGCGCGACCTCTCGCTCTCGCCCGACGACGGCATCGAGGTGGCGGCCAACGTCGACGCCCGGCTGCGCTGGCAGGGCGGCGAGGAGCTCCCGCTTCTGCAAGGTGTCGTCGACCTCACGCGCGCCCGGTACACCCGCCCCATCCCCCTCTCGGCGGACGTCGCCGGACGCCTCCAGGGGCGCAGGGACGCCCCGCCCCCGGCGGCCTACGACCCCGCGCGCGACTTCGTGCGCCTCGACGTGCAGCTCCGCACGCCGGCGCCGATGCGCATCGCCAACAACCTCGTCGACGCCGAGCTGCGGCTCGACGAGACCCGGCCCTTCCGCGTCGTGGGCACGCTCCAGCGCCCCGGCATCGTCGGGAGCATGCACATCACCCGCGGCGTGCTGCGCGTGTACGAGAACCAGTTCGAGGTGCGCCGCGGGGTCGTCGACTTCGACAACCCCGACCGGGTGGCCGCGCGCTTCGACATCACAGCGCAGACCGAGGTGCGGCGCACGGGCGACAGCGCGCGCAGCCAGTGGCGCGTCGGGCTCCACGCGCACGGCACGCCGGAGCAGTTCTCCGTCGACCTCTCGGCCGAGCCGTCGCTCTCCCGCGAGGACATCGTGCTGATGCTCCTCTTCCGGCTCACCCGGGTGGAGCTCGAGCGCATCGGTGCCATCAACGCCGCGCAGACCCTCGCCGTCGAGGCGATCACCCGCGGCCTCGGGCTCGACCAGCTGCTCGGGCGGGTGCTCCCGGTCTTCGACGACGTGCGCATCGGCAGCGCGTACAACCCGCGCACCAACCGCACCGAGCCGCAGGTGTTCCTGGGGCGGCAGGTCTTCGACTGGCTGCGCCTCGGCGGCTCGACCACCGCCAGCGAGAACCCCATCGCCCGCTTCACCGCCGACGTGCGGCTGCGCGGGGGTCTCGGCGTCCAGGCCCTGGTCGAGAGCGCCAACAACCAGCTGGGCACCGTCAACGCCAACGCGGGCGCCGACCTGCGCTGGCGGATGGAGTTCCAGTGAGGGGGCCGCGGGCGCTGCTGGCGCTGTGTCTTACGCTCGCGGGCGCGGTGGCGTCGGCGCAGACGCCGCCCGACGGGGAGGTGGCCGTCGAGCCCCCGGCTACGGGCCCGATGACCGCCGCGCCCGCGCTGGCGGGCCCCATCGTGTCGGTGCGCGTCGAGCCCGCGCTCCCCGGCGAGAACCCGTGGGTGCGCACGGGCCTCGCCCCAGGGGCGGTGTTCAGCGCCCAGCGGGCGAGGGAGGCGCTGCGCATCGCCCTGGCCAGCGGCACCTTCGCCGAGGCGCGGGTGAGCGCCCGCGAGGCCCCCGGCGGCGTCGAGCTCATCGTGCGCGGCGAGCGGCGCTACCGGCTCCAGTCGTACACGACCCAGGGGGTCGGGGCGCGCGCCGCGGAGGACGTCGACGACGAGCTCGGGCTGCGCTCGGGCGCGGCGGTCACCGAGTCGCGGGTGCAGGCCGCGCTCACCCGGGTGGAGTCGGGCTCCCGCGCCGCGGGCTTCCCCCCCCCGCGGGTGGCGAGCCGCTGGCGCGAGACCGACGACCCGAGCGTGCGCGTGCTGGTGGTCTCCGTGGAGGAGGGCGCGCCGCAGCGGGTGGGCGTCGTGCGCTGGCCGGGGGCCCCGGCCGAGG
>CAIOSS010000640.1 GCA_903860995.1 uncultured delta proteobacterium
CGAGGAGGGAGCGGGCGACGATCACGGCGGAGGGTGGCGACTGTAATACCATTGAGGGACGTAGGGGATTGGACGGAGCGCCCGCCCACGTCGTCGGTCACCAGCCTCGCCCTCCGAGGGGAGCGCCGCGGACCGACCCTCTAGCGCGAGCACTCCCCCGTCATGGGGTTGCAGCGCGTGCCCGGGAAGAAGTTGTTGCAGAACAGGTTGCCGCCCAGCAGGTCGCAGCGCGGCGCGCACACCCGGAAGGTGGTGCTCCAGCAGGCGTTGGAGGGGAAGGGGCCGCCCGAGCCGACGCCCGCGCACTGCGGGCTGCTCTCGCACGCGCACGAGAACTCGTCGATGAGCCCGTTGGCGTTGTCGTCGCGGCCGTTGCAGCACTCGCCGCCGCCGGTGGCGTTGGGGCGGCAGTCCGAGTCGGCGCAGTCGGCCACGCCGTCGCAGTCGTTGTCGCGGCCGTCGGTGCACGCGGCCACGCCCATCTCCCGCGCCGCCGTCGGGCGGCAGCACATCGGCTGCGCGGCGCAGCCCGGGTCGGCGCAGTCGACCTGCCCGTCGCAGTCGTTGTCGACCCCGTCGCTGCAGGTCCGGGCGTCGGCCTCGGCGCCCGTCGGGCGGCAGCACGCCAGGGTGTCGCGGCAGCTCATGTCAGCGCAGTCGACCTGGGCGTCGCAGTCGTTGTCGCGGCCGTCGCTGCAGGCCGTGTCGGTGGCCTCGGGCGCCGGGATGCACCGGCAGGCCGGGTCCAGGGCGCAGTCGGGGTCGGCGCAGTCGACGGCGCTGTCGCCGTCGTCGTCGACGAGGTTGTTGCAGATCTCCCGCGTCGCCCCTTCGGTGATGTTGAGCACGAAGTTGCCCCGCGACTGCGCGCTGAACCCGTCGACGAAGGCGTAGTACACGCCCGGCGTCGCCGCGAAGGTCACCCGCGAGGAGACCCCGCTCGCGTCGTCGTTGCACGCCACCTGCGTCCCCGTCTGGCAGGGCTCGCGGCGCACGTAGAGCACCGTGTCGAAGGCGCTGCCCAGCGTGTCGATGGTGATCGTCGACGCGCGGGTCACCCGGAACACGTACACCACGTCGGCCCCGGCTCCGCCCTGGCAGCCCGGGACCCCAACGGTCACCGGGGTGAAGTCGTTGCGGGCCCCGTCGAGGTTGCCCCTGGTGCTCGACGGCACCGACACCACCGTGGGCAGCGCGCAGGTGTCGTTGGGCGGCGGGGCCGAGCACACCGGCTGCGGCACGCAGAACCTGTCCGCGCAGTCGGTCTGCCCGTCGCAGTCGTTGTCGCGCCCGTCGGCGCAGGACATCGGGTCGGCCTCGGTGCCCGTGGGGACGCACGTCGGGCACGCCGGGGTGCCCCGGCAGTTCGGGTCGGCGCAGTCAACGAGCATGTCGCAGTCGTTGTCGCGCCCGTCGTCGCAGACCTCGGGCGCCGGCACGCAGCCGCAGAACCCGCCGAGGCGGCAGTCGGGGTCGGCGCAGTCGGTCTGCCCGTCGCAGTCGTCGTCGAGCCCGTCGCTGCAGGTCCGGGCGTCGGCCTCCGGGCCCGTCGGCATGCACATCATGCAGATCGGGCTCGCGCCGCAGTCCGCCCGGTCGGCGCAGTCGACGAGCCCGTCGCCGTCGTCGTCCGTCCCGTTGTCGCAGATCTCCGTCGTCCCGAGGCTCACCCGCAGCTGGAACGCCCCGCGCGCCCCGTTCCACCCGTCGACCACGACGAAGTAGTTGCCGGGCTCGGCGTTGGCGAGCACCAGCCGGGAGTTGGTCCCGGTGCCGCCGTCGTCGTCGCAGGCGATGGGCCCCGAGGCGCAGTCGCCGCGAAACACGATGAGCGCCGTGTCGTACGCGCTGCCCTCGGTGTCGAGGGTGATCGTCTGCCGCGTCGGGTTGCGGATCACGTACACCACGTCGGGCGCCCCGTTGCCCGCGCAGGCCGGGGTAAAGTCGTCGCGCGCCGTGGTGGTGACGCCGCTCGCCCGCCCGGGCACCGAGATGATCGTCGGCGACTCGCAGGTGTCGTTGGCCACCCGGCAGGCCGCGGTGTCGCGGCACGCGGCGTCGGCGCAGTCCGTCGCGCCGTCGCAGTCGTTGTCACGGCCGTCGTTGCACACCTCGGTGCGCCCGGTGGGCAAGCACATCACGCAGCCCGGCAGGCGCACGCAGGCGGAGTCGGCGCAGTCGGTCTGCCCGTCGCAGTCGTTGTCGCGGCCGTCGGCGCAGGCCATCGGGTCGGCCTCGGGGCCCGTCGGGATGCACATCGCGCAGGCCGGGGTGCGGACGCACTCCGGGTCGGCGCAGTCGGCCAGGCGGTCGCAGTCGTTGTCGCGCCCGTCGCTGCACACCTCCAGACCGGTCGGGACGCACATCCCGCAGGCGGGGGTGCCCGCGCAGGTGACGTCGGCGCAGTCGGCGCGGCCGTCGCAGTTGTTGTCGCGCCCGTCGAGGCAGGCCTCCGTGGCGCCGGGGTTCACCGAGCGGTCGTTGTCGTTGCAGTCGCGGCCGCCCGCGCAGGCCGCGGGCCCGAAGCCGTCGCCGTCGTCGTCGCGGGGGCGGGTGATGCAGGTGCGCCGGGCCTCGTCGCAGGAGTCCGCGGTGCAGGGGTCGTTGTCGTCGCAGCGCACGGGCATCTCGGCGACGCACCCGCGGCCGGCGACGCAGCGCTCGACGCCGTTGCAGAAGCTCGGGTCGTTGCACGCCGTGTCGTCGGGCACGGTCACGCAGCCGCGGCCGGGGATGCATCGGTCGGCGGTGCACGCGACGCCGTCGTCGCAGGAGAGGGCGTCGCCCCGCACGCAGCGCCCGCCGCCGCAGCGCTCGGCGCCGTCGCAGGGGTCGCCGTTGTCGCAGTTGTCGTCGCGGACACACTCCACCGGCGTGCAGTCGCGCATCGGGTCGCAGAAGGCCGGGGCGATGCAGCGGCTGCTGTCGGGCGCGAAGGCGCAGCCGCGGCCCTCGACGCACTGGTCGACGGTGCACACCACGTTGTCGTCACAGACGGGTGCGGGACCGGGGACGCAGCGACCGGACTGACAGCTCTCGACGCCGTTGCAGAGGAGGGCGTCGTCGCAGTCGCGGTTGGAGACGCACTGCGGGCCGGGGATGTCCGGGCGATCGGGGACATCGGGTGTGTCAGGCCGATCGAGTGGCACATCGACCGCGACGTCGGCGTCAGGGACGTCCTCGGGCACATCGAGCTCCGAGCGGCCGCACGCCGCGAGGGCGTAGGCGGCGACGAGGGCACCGGCGAACGAGAGGAGTGGGCGCTTCATGGGTTGACCTGTGGGGGGACGGACGTGAGCCCAGGGAAGAATCGCCCCGCAGGATGCGCCAGCGGCGCACGGCGGGTGAACTCTCTGGCAACGGCCCGTAGCAGGAGGCGGGCCGCGGGGGGGGGGAGGAGGGTGGGATCGTGGTGTTCTCCCGCGCAGGAGAGCCCATGCACAGCCCGATGCTCGCGCCCGTCGTCGACGCGTGCCGGGCGGTGCGCTGACCCACGGCGCCGCGCCCATCAATCGACCCGGTGCACCTCGGTGCGAAACGGCACCCCGTCGTCGCCGTGGTGCTTCTGCTCGATGAGCCGCTGGTGCAGGAGCTGGGTCGAGAGCACCCCCACCACGGCCATGTTGTCGGCGTTGCTGAAGCCCGCGTCGCCGCCCTTCGCGGCCACCCGCCGGGCCTTCTCCATGAGCGCCGTCACGGCGGTGGCGTCGAAGACCCCGACGGCCTTCAGCGCCCGCTCGGTGGTGAGCTCGCGCACCCACTCCGGCGCGTCGGCGCCGGTGAAGCACGCCGCGTCGGGCGCGCGGTAGGGCTGCTTCGGTCGCTCCAGGATCTCCCGCGGCAGCACCGCCGCCGCCGCCCGCTTGAGCACGTGCTTCTCGTCGAGCCCGCGCAGCTTGAAGCGCGCCGGCATCGCGTTGGCGAAGGCCATCACCTCCTTGTCGAGGAAGGGAAAGCGCCCCTCGACGGAGTTGGCCATGAGCATCCGGTCGCCCTGGGACGCCAGGATGTACGGGTTGAGCAGGGTGACCACCTCCAGGTACTGCGCCTGGGCCAGCGGGTCCCAGCGGGGGAAGTCCGCGGGCAGCGAGGCGACCAGCGAGGCCACCGCCGCGGGCCGCGGGTCCGCCGCCATGCGCCCGCGCATCTCCGCGGAGAAGAAGCGCTGGAGGGCCGACGCGCTCGACCACCGCGGGCCGTGCGAGAAGGTGGGGTCGTCGGGCTTGTCGATGCCCCGCGCCCAGAACTGCAGCGCCAGCCCCCGGGCCGCCGCGGGCGACCGCGCGAGCCAGGGGTACAGCCGATCGAAGAGCTTCGGACGAAGCTTGGAGTCGGGCTGCCGCGACCAGAAGCGCCGCACCTTGGCCTCGCGGAAGAGGTCGTAGCCGCCGAGCATCTCGTCGGAGCCTTCGCCGGTGAGCACCACCTTGAGCCCCTGGCTTCGCACCAGCTTCGACAGCAGGAAGAGCGGCGCGGGCCCCGTGCGCAACAACGGCCGCTCGGCGTGCGCCACCACGTCCGGGAACACCCGCGCGATGTCCGAGCGCGACGCCACCACCTCGGCGTGGTCGCTGTGCAGCCGCTCGACCATCAAGCGCTGGTACGGGGTCTCGTCGTACTCGGGGTCTTCGAAGCGCAGCGAGAAGGTGTGGAAGCGCCCGCGCACGGCGTCGCGCGCCAGCCACGCCACGTAGCTGCTGTCGATGCCGCCGGAGAGGTACGCCCCGACGGGCACGTCGGCGCGGAGCATCCGCAGCTCGGAGGCCTTGAGCAGCCTGTCGCGCAGGCCCGCGACGGCCTCGTCGAGGGTGCAGCTGTCGTGGTCGCGGGGGGCGTCGCCCTGCACCCGGGGATACTCGGGCTGCCAGTAGACGTGGTCGTGGCGCGCGCCGGACTTCGTGTACCGCCGCACGACCCCGGGCGGCAGCTCGGCGATGTCGGTGAACACCGTGGTGGGCGCCCGCGACGCCCAGAAGGTGAAGGTCTCCTCGATGCCGCGCACGTCCAGGCCCCGCGGCACGTCGGGGTCGGCGTAGAGGGCCTTCACCTCGCTGGCGAAGCGCACCCGGCCGCCGCCCTCGTGGACGAAGAGCGGGCGCACGCCCACCCGGTCGCGGCAGAGCACCAGCTCTTCGGACACGCTGTCCCACAGCGCGATGGCCCACTGCCCGTTGAAGCGGGAGAAGGCCTCGATGCCCCACTGCTCCCAGGCGTGGACGATCACCTCGGTGTCGGAGTGCGTGCGGAAGGTGTGCCCCGCGTCCTCGAGCTCGGCCCGCAGCTCGACGAAGTTGAACACCTCTCCATTGAAGACCAGCCAGCGCGTGTCGTCTTCATTGGACAGGGGCTGCTGCCCGCTGGCGAGGTCGACGATGGAGAGCCGCGCGTGCCCGAGCGCCGCCCGCCCGTCGCGGTACACCCCGAACTCGTCGGGCCCGCGGTGCCGGAGGGTCCGCACCATGGCGCGCACCAGCTCCCGCGACGGCGGCGGGAGCGCAGGGGAGAGGTTCACGATCCCGGCGATGCCACACATGGGTCTTGGGGGGGCTCCTTGTTCAGCGGGCGGCGGCGTCGTGGAGGGCGCCGAGCCAGCCCTCGTGCATGCGTTGCTGGGTGAATCGATCGAGCACCCGGCGGCGCCCCGCCGCGCCCATGCGCGCGCGCCGCTCGGGGTCGCGCAGGAGGGCGACCATCGCCGCCCCCATGGCCGCGTGGTCGCCCCGCGGGACGAGCTCGCCGGTGACCCCGCGCGCGACGATCTCGGGGTTGCCGCCGACGTCCGTCACCAGCGCCGCCCGCTCGGAGAGCATCGCCTCGAGGAGGGTCACCGAGGTGCCCTCGGAGAGCGACGCCATCGCGAAGAGGTCGCTCGCCGCGTAGAGGGCGGGGATGTCCCGGCGCACGCCCGCGAACACCACGCGCTCGCCGACGCCGAGCTCGGCCGCGAGGGCGCGCAGGGGGGCCTCGTCGCCGCCGCCCACCAGCAGCAGCCGCGCCGACGGGAGCTCCCCGGCCGCGACCGCGAAGGCGCGCACGAGGGTGGGGTGATCCTTCACCGGGTGAAAGCGGGCGACGCAGGTGACG
>CAIOSS010000641.1 GCA_903860995.1 uncultured delta proteobacterium
CGCCCCGTCACCGGCGCATCCCCCGATCGAGCAGAACCCCTACCTGCGACAATGACCACCACCGCACGCATCCACCATGGTCGACGGCTCCGCGCGGCGCTCCTCGGGGCGCTCGCGCTCGGCGGCTGCGTGGTGTTCGACCCGTCGCTCTACCAGCAGGGCGCCGCGGGCATCACCCTGGCCGACCGCTGCGAGAACGCCGCGAGCATCCCGACGATCCAGCCTGAGCTGCAGCGGCTGGTGCAGGTCGACACCACGGCGCTGGGTGATCAGTACCGCGAGTTCGCGGCGTGCACGGGCAACGACCTGCCGGGCAACGAGGGCTTCTTCGCGGTGACCATGCACCCCGGCGAGACCTGGCACTTCCACGTCGACCCGGTGACCCCGGACTCCGACCCGGCCCTCTACGTGCTGCCCGTGTGCACCACGCTCCAGTGCTCGACCGCGGGCGCCTCGGACCTCTGCGGCCCCGGTCGCAGCGAGCACTTCTCCTTCCGCCCGGTGACCGACGGGGTGCACCTCATCGGCATCGACAGCAAGGTGCGCGGCGGCGCGGCGTACGCCGTCACGGTGGTGCGCCCGGTCTGCGGCAACGGAACCATCGAGCACGGCGAGCCCTGCGACGACGCGCGGCCGCAGGCCGAGGTGACCTGCGAGCGCTGCCACAAGGTGCTCACGCGCGCGATGGCCACGGAGGTGGGCGTGGCCAACGACGACTACGTCAACGCCATGGTGCTGCGGCCCGCTGGGGGGGCGCCGCTGCAGTCCTTCGCGGTGCAGGGCACCGTCGGCGGCTGCGACCTGGACATGTTCAGCTTCGACGCGGCCGAGGGCGACGCCATCACCGCGAGGCTGACGCCCCTCAACGGCGCCGCCTGCCCGCCGGGCCTCTCGCTCTCGCTGCAGCGCTCGGACATCGCCGTAGCCCCCGCGCTCACGGACGTCCCGGCGCCGGTGTCCGAGGCCGTGGTGACGATGGCCGACGGGTGCCCGACGGTCACGCTGCCGAGGGCGGCGCGGGCGTCGACGTGGTTCCTGCAGGTGACGGTGCGGCCGGCGCCGGCGACGGAGTTTCCGTACGCGCTCACCGTCGACGCGCGGCAGCCGTAGCGACGCGCGCCTCTCGCGTCGGGTCGGGCGGCGGCAGGGCGACGGTGAGGGCCTCGATCTCCGGCAGCGCGCGGCGCACCAGCGCGCTCACCTCCGCGGCGACGAAGGGCGCCTCGAAGAGCAGCACCACCATGTAGACCCCGGCGAAGGACTCCGCCGCGGCGAAGGGCGGCTCGACGCTGCGCATCAGGTGGAGGTGCCCGCCCTTGCGCAGCGGGTGCTCGCGCGTCGCCGCGACCACCAGCGGGACCATCTCGTCGACCAGCGTCGACCAGTCGTCGGGCAGCGGCGTCGAGGCGCCGTAGGACTGCGCCGTCGTGTCGAGCACGAAGGCGCACGACGCGCGGCACTGCGCGGTGAGGGTGGTCAGCCGCTGGTCGAGCTCCTGTCGGTGGTGTGCGGTCACCCCTCGAGCGTTGCGCCGCGGCCCGCCGGTGGCAACACCCCTGCGACCTCCGACGCGCCGCGACGCCTCAGTCGCCCCGCACGATGCGCCCCGCGCCGCGGCCCTTGAGCCAGTCGGCCACGCGGTCGGCGATGTCGCCCTGCACCGCGACGGCGCCCTCTTCGCGCTGCGCCGCCGTGCCGAGGGCCTTGCGCAGCTCCTTCGCGAGGGCGTCGAGCGCGGCCCCGTCGGCCCCGTCGGCGCACTGCACCAGCGTGACCGTCTTGCCCCCGCGGCCCTTGCGCTCGCGCCGCACGACCACCCGTCGCGCCAGCAGCGCCGCCACCGGGTCGACCGCCGTCGCCACCGTCGCCGCCTGCGCCGCGGGCGCCTCCCCGGGGGGCAGCGCGTCACGCAGCAGGCCGAGCTTTGCGAAGGGGTTGCTGGCGGTCTTCGAGGGGGGTTGGGCCATCGGCGCTCACATCCCGTTGTTGCAGCGGACGCCGTTGAGCACCTGGAAGTACGCCACGAAGGCGGTGCTGCCGGAGAGGGTGCTCGAGCCGCCGACCGCGAGGCCCTCGTGGCAGCCGGGGCGCCAGGCCACGTCGCGCAGCTGCGCGGTCGTCGGCTGGGTGAAGGGCGCGCCCGTCAGCGCGAGGGACACGTCGGTGATGTCGCCGATGGAGTAGAGGTCGTGGCGGTACTCGTGGGCGCGGCCGTTGCCGCCGAAGGCCAGGGCCCGGGCGCCGTCGGACGAGAAGGTCACCCCGAAGGCACCCGGCAGGAAGGGGGACGAGAAGCCGGCCGCCCACACGTTGGCGTGGTAGCGGTAGAGCTTGTTGGACGACGAGCCGATCGCCAGGGCGCCGTCGCCTTGGGGGCGCCCCGCGATGCGATGCACGTTGCCGATCAGGCCCGCGCTCAGCAGCGACATGTACCGCGGCGTGGTGGAGTCGAGCGCCGTCACCGACAGGATCTGCGCCGTGTTGGTGCCGCACACCACCATGAGCGCAGGGTCGCCGAAGCCGTCGCGCACCCAGGCCACGTCGTTGCAGCCCGTGCCCGAGACGATGCCGTAGCCCGACGGGGTGCCGGTGCGCGTGCCCTCGGCGTCGTAGCGCCAGAGGGTGATGGAGTTGGTCCCCGATCCCAGGAGCACGGCGCGGCCGTCCGCGGCCCAGCGGAGCGCCTCGTAGGTGCCCGTCGACGAGGCCTCGGCGGTGCGCTCGGCCAGCAGCGAGCTGGCGTGGTCCCACACGAAGATGCGCCCGCGGGTGTTGGGGAACGCGCCCGAGTTGCCGAGCAGCAGCGCGCGCGCGCCGCCGGGCGTGAAGGCCAACCCCCGCCATGAGACGGTCGACCCCGCGGCCCCGACCTGCGCGACCGTCCGCGCCGTCGCGTCATAGCGGAACACCGTGTTGCTCGCCGACAGGATGAGCGCGTACCCGCCGCCCGGGTGCCACGCCACCGCGACCGGCGAAACCAGCGCTTCCGGGCGGATGCCCGTGTAGTTGTACACCCCGATGGCCACCGGCCCGGCGGGGGGCCCCGCGTCCACCGGGCCCGCGTCGAAGCCGACGTCGGTCCCGACATCGAAGCCCAGGTCGAAGCCCAGGTCGAAGCCGACATCGGTCCCAACATCGAAGCCCACGTCTCTTCCGACATCGAAGCCGACATCGGCCCCGACATCGAAGCCCTGGCCGAAGCCGACGTCGGTCCCGACATCGAAGCCCGCGTCGAAGCCCGCGTCGAAGCCCGCGTCGGTCCCGGCGTCCACGCCTGCGTCCACCGGGGGATTCCCGCGGTCCACGCTCACCGGGGTGTCGTCGGGCGCCGGGCGGTCGTCGGTCGGGGTCGCCTTCACGCAGAGCCCGTTGGGGTTGCAGATCGCCCCTTCGGCGCAGTCGCGGTCCTCGACGCAGTCGCGCACGCAGCGGTTCATCTCGCAGCGTGCGTTGTCGCCGCAGTCGGAGTTGAACGAGCACTCCACGTTGGCGCACGACGAGGACAGCGCACCCACGAGCAGCGCAACGCCGACGCTCCGACGCATGGACACCAGCACCGCCGGACTCTACCCCAGCCGCGCCCCGCCGAGCGACCACTGGTGCCGTCATGCGCCGGGTGCCCCGTTCCCGCGGTCACAGGGGCTATCGTAGCCGGGTGATGGCCGACCGCGTGGGCTTCACGGCACAAGGTCGGGGCGGGGTGCTCGTGGCTCTCCCCGGGCGAGCCGATTCCGCGCGCCCGCGGATGGTACGTGCGCGCGGGCGCGCAGCTCGAGCTGCCGCTGACCACCCGCCTCGCGGCGAGCCTTCGCGCGGGCGTCACGCGCCTCGACCTCGACGCCGGCGCGGGCACCCTGTGGATGCCCGAGCTCTCCCTCGGGCTCATCGGTGTACTGAGCCCGTCGGCTGCGTAGACGGGGGCGCAAACGGGGTGCTAGACCGCAGCACGATGCTCGATCGGATCGCCCAGGCCGTACGGGTAGCCAGAACGAAGCGCGCGCTGTCGCTGGAGGCGCTCGCGAAGAGCGCGGGGGTCCCCAGCGAGGTGCTGGTCGCGTTGGAAGAGGGCCGCCGGGGGGTGACCCTGTCGCAACTCGGGCACCTCGCGACGGCCCTGGAGGTCGACGACGACGCCCTCCTCGACGGGGTGGTGCGCGATCGCCCACGGGCCAGCGTGTTCTTCCGGCAGGGCACCTGGCAGGACTACCGCCACCAGGACGACGAGGTGTTCGAGCGGGTGATGGAGCAGGCGCGGGCCTGCGTCGCGCTCCGCGACATGCTCCCGCCCACCCATGGCCTTCGCCTCCGCAAGCGCGGAATCGAGCCGCAGGCGGTCGGCGCGAAGACCCCGGTCGAGGCCGCGCGCGAAGGGTACGCGCTCGCGCGGAGCGTCCGCGAGGCGCTGGGGCGTACCAGCGACTGCCTGCTCGACCTGCGATCCATCCTGGAGAAGCTCTTCGACGTCCCGGTCTGGGTGGCGTCGCTGGCGTCGCCGGTTCCGGCAGTCTCGCTCGTCGACGGTGACCGGGTCGCGGTGGCCGTGGTGCTCAACGCCAACGATCGCACTCGCCAGGACAACCCCCTCGTCGACCGGGTGCACCTCGCCCACGAGCTCTGTCATGTGCTGTTCGATGAGTCCGAGCCGGGTCGCATCCATCTCGTCCTGGAGCACGCGCGCGACAACTCGGGCGACCTCGTAGAGGCGCGCGCCCGCGGCTTCGCGGCGGAGCTTCTCCTGCCGCGTCGAGGCCTCCAGGGCCTCCTCGGCGAGCCGGGGCGGGTGACCTCCGAGCTCCGCGCGATGGAGCTGATCCAGAAGGCCCGCGGGCACTTCGTGACGCCGTGGGAGATCGCGGCCCATCACCTCGGCAACCTCCATTTCATCGAGAAGCGCCTGGCCGACGAGCTCGCCCGACGCGGCGGCAACGCGGGGGCCTCTCCGGACGCGGGGCTGAGCCTGCCCCAGGTCGACGCTCCCCCGATCGTGCTGCTGGAGCGGGTGAAGCGGGCGTGGGACGACGCGCTCATCACCGACGGTCAGGCCCGCGAAGCCCTGAGCCTCGGCCCGGGCGAGCCGCTGCCCTTCCAGCGCTGACGCGGCACTTCGATGGGGGACCGCTGGCTGCTCGATGCGAACGTCGTCTCGATGCTCTTCGAGGAGGGCTGCGAGGACGCCCTGACGAGCGCCGGCGTTGGGGGCCTCGCGCTGGCGACGACCGAGAAGGTGATCGAAGAGCTGCGGCGAAGCCGGGCGACAAACAAGCCCTGGGCCGAGCGACTTCGCGCGTGGCCGTTGCCGACGGGGATGGTCGTCCTCGACATGGTGATCGGCGACGAGGCGTCGGTGAGATACGAGGCGCTGCGCCGTCAGCGCAACGAGCGGCGGGGAGCGCAGGGCGGCGGGGTTGCCCCGGAGACCCCGCTCACCTTGAAAGACCAGGGGGAGCTGACGTGCATCGCGCACGCGGCCGCCGATCCCTCGCTGGTCTTCGTCGCCCACGACAGGAACGCGCTCTGGTGGGCTGTCCACGAGGTGCTCCCGTGCGCGCGGATCGCGAGCGTGGCGAGCTTCGTCCGACTGCTGGTCGATGGCGACCACATGACGGCGGCCGAGGCGTCGTCGCTGGGGCGCAACCGCAACCTCCGCGATCACCTCCCGACGTGGTGGGCGGAGCGCATCGGGTAGCCCACTCCCCCCCCGCTCAGCCCCGCAGCCACGCCCGCAGCGCCGCCCAGCGCGCCGGGTCGCGCGCCTCGGCCAGCGGGAGCCACTCCACCCCCAGCTCGCCGCGAAACCACGTCCGCTGCCGCTTGGCGAAGCTCATCGTCGCCCGCTCGATCTCCGTCGCCAGGGCCCGCTCGGGCAGCTCGCCGCGCAGGTGCGCCACCACCTCGGCGTACCCGACGCTGCGCAGGGGCTTCAGGTCCCACGCGTAGCCGTCGGCCAATATCCCGCGCACCTCGTCGATCCATCCCCCCGCCAGCATCGCGGCCGTCCGCGGCGCCACCCGCGCCCGCAGCGCGTCGCGCCCGATCTCCAGGCACCACCAGCTCGACTCGTAGCGCGGACCCTCCGCGGCGTGCTTCCGGTGGTGCGCCGAGAGGGCCTCGCCGCTCACCGCGTAGACCTCCAGCGCCCGCACGATGCGCACCGGGTCGGTCACGTGGATGCGCGCGGCGTACTCCGGGTCGACCGCCGCCACCTCGCGGTGCATCTCTCGCAGGGTCTCGGCGTCGCCCGCGGCGATGCGCGCGTGCAGGGCGGCCCGCACCCCGGCGTCGGCGGGGATGCCGCTCGCGAGGCCCTTCACCAGCGCCCGGAGGTAGAGCCCGGTGCCGCCCACCACGATGGCGGTCTTACCCCGGGAGGTAATCCCGGCGATGATGCGATCGGCGTCGGCGATGAACTTCGCGGCGTCGTAGGGGTCGCGCAGGTCGAGGGTGCCGAGGAGGTGGTGCGGCACCCCCGCGAGCTCGTCTTCGGAGGGGCGCGCCGAGCCGATGACCAGGCGCTCGTAGAGCTGCACGGAGTCGGCGCCGACGAGCTCGCCGTCGAGGGCGCGCGCGAGGTCGACGGCCAGGGCGGTCTTGCCCGTGGCCGTCGCGCCGGAGATGACCACCAGGCGGGGACGGGGCATCGCTGCGGGGGGGGGAGTGCCTACGCCGTGGCGGAGGGGTTGTCGTCGGAGAGCGGGAAGAGCTCGCGGTAGATGGCGGCGTAGCGGCGGGCCGAGCGGTCCCACGCGTGGTCGAGGCGCATCACGCGGCGGCGCAGGGCGGTGAAGCGCTCGGGCTGGGCGTAGGCCGAGAGCCCGCGGGCGATGGCGCCGTAGAAGGCGTCGGGGGTGAGCTCGTCGAAGACGAAGCCGGTGCCGGTGCCGAGGGTGGCGTCGCAGTCGACGACGGTGTCGCGCAGGCCGCCGGTGTTGCGCACCACGGGCACGGCGCCGTAGCGCATGGCGTAGAGCTGGGTGAGGCCGCTGGGCTCGAAGCGCGACGGCACCAGGAAGAGGTCGGAGCCGGCGAAGATGCGGTGCGCGAGGGTGTCGTCGAACTCCGGGCGGTAGGAGAACTTCTCGGGCATGTCCTTCGCGAGGGCGACGAGCGCGGCGGCGAGCTCGGGGTCGCCGGAGCCCTGCACGACGACCTGCACGTCCTGGCGGAGCAGCTGCGTGGCGCACCCGAGCAGCAGGTCGAGGCCCTTCTGGGTGTCGATGCGGGCGACCATGCCGAGCACCGGGGTCTCCGGGCGCGCGGGGAACCCGAGGGCCTTCTGGAGGGCGTTCTTGCAGCGCACCTTGGGGAGGGGGTCGACGACGTCGTAGCGCGAGGGGATGTGCGGGTCCGTCGACGGGTTCCAGACGCCCGGGTCGATGCCGTTGAGGATGCCGACGAGGCCCGTGGCGTGGGCGCGCAGCACGCCGTCCATGTTGGCCCCGCCCCCGGGCGTGACGATCTCCCGGGCGTAGGTGGGCGACACGGTGGTCACGCGGTCGGAGTCGACGATGCCGGCCTTGAGCCACGACACCTGGCCGTAGAACTCCATGTGCGCGGCGGCCGTCGGCTCGATGCCGAGGTCGGCGAGCGTGGCGACGGGGAAGGTTCCCTGGTGGGCGGCGTTGTGGATGGTGAAGACCGAGCGCACCTTGGCGAAGCGGGGGTCGTCCTTCGCGGCGTGCTTGATGAGCATCGGGATGAGCCCGGTGGTCCAGTCGTGGAGGTGGACGAGGTCGGGCACCTTGGGCTGCATGCGCATCCACGCCACGGCGCCCTTGCAGAGCAGGCCGAAGCGCAGGTGGTTGTCCTCGTAGGTGGTGGCCCCCTCGCCGTAGACCCCGGGGCGGTCGCCGAGGCGGGGCGCCCCGAGCAGCACGACGGTGACCCCGGACGGGAGCCGGGCCTCGTAGACCTCGACGTCGACGGTCTCGCCCGCGAGGGGGACCTTCACCTTCACGAGGCGGCGCGCGAGGGCGTGCTCGGCGGGGTCGATGCTGCCGTAGCGAAGCGAGAGGACCGTGACCTTGTGGCCGAGGGCGCGCAGCGCCTTGGGGAGCGCGCCGACCACGTCCCCGAGGCCGCCGACCTTCGAGAAGGGCACGACCTCCGGGCTGACAAAGAGGATTTCCATGGCGGCGGAGACTGCACTCGCTTCCCCACGGGCGCAACGGGCGGGGGAGCGCCTGGCGCTGTTCAATCGCCGGCAAAGGCCCTACGAGGGCCCCTCCAGCGCGACCCATGAAGAAGACGCCCACCCGATCGAGCGCCCCGACCCGCAGCGGCTTCGTGCGCGTCCGCGGCGCCCGCGAGAACAACCTCCGCGACGTCGACGTGGACATCCCCCGCGACGCCCTCGTGGTGTTCACCGGGGTGTCCGGTTCGGGCAAATCGTCGCTGGCCTTCGGCACCCTCTACGCCGAGGCCCAGCGGCGCTACCTGGAGTCGGTCTCGCCCTACGCCCGGCGGCTCTTCGACCAGATGCCCGTGCCCGAGGTCGACTCGATCGACGGCCTTCCCCCCGCCGTGGCCCTCCAGCAGCAGCGCGGAACGCCCACCACCCGCTCGTCGGTGGGCAGCGTCACCACGCTCTCCAACCTCCTCCGGATGCTCTACTCCCGCGCCGGGACCTACCCCCCCGGCCAGCCCATCCTCTACGCCGAGGGCTTCTCGCCCAACACCCCGGAGGGCGCCTGCCCCGCGTGCCACGGGCTCGGCCGCGTCTACGAGGTCACCGAGCGCTCTCTGGTGCCCGACGACTCGCTCACCATCCGCGACCGCGCCGTCGCCGCGTGGCCCACCGCGTGGGGCGGACAGAACCAACGGGACATCCTCGTGACCCTCGGCCACGACGTCGACCGCCCCTGGCGCGAGCTGCCGAAGAAGATCCGCGACTGGATCCTCTTCACCGACGAGCAGCCCGTCGTCCCGGTGTACGCGGGCTTCACGCCGGAGGAGACGCGATGCGCGGTGAAACGCAAGGACGAGCCCAGCTACATGGGCACCTTCAGCAGCGCGCGGCGGCACGTGCTGCACACCTTCGCCCACTCCCAGAGCGCCCAGATGAAGAAGCGCGCGCTGCAGTTCATGCTGAGCAGCGAGTGCGGCGGCTGTCATGGCAAGCGCCTGCGCCCGGAGGCCCTCGCGGTGACCTTCGCGGGCTACGACATCGCCGACCTGTCGCAGCTCCCGTTGCAGCGCCTCGGGGCGATCTTCCGCCCCTACGCCGACGGCACCGCCGCCGACGAGGCCGCGCAGGAGGCCGCGCACCCCGAGAAGGCCCTGGTCATGCGCCGCATCGCGGAGGACCTCGTCGCCCGCGTCGACGTCCTGCTCGACCTCGGCCTCGGGTACCTCTCGCCCGAGCGCAGCACGCCCACCCTCTCGCCCGGCGAGCTCCAGCGGCTGCGCCTCGCCACGCAGGTGCGCTCCAACCTCTTCGGGGTGGTGTACGTGCTCGACGAGCCCTCCGCGGGGCTGCACCCGGCCGACACCGAGGCGCTGCTGCGGGCCCTCGACCGGCTCAAGGCCTCGGGCAACTCGCTCTTCGTGGTCGAGCACGAGCTCGACGTGATCCGCCGCGCCGACTGGATCGTCGACGTCGGCCCCGCCGCGGGCGAACACGGCGGCCGGGTGCTGTACAGCGGTCCGCCGGAGGGATTGCGGGCGGTGGAGGCCTCGCAGACCCGGCGGCACCTCTTCGACGCCGCGCCCTTTCCCCCGCGCACGCCGCGCGCCCCGCGGGGCCAGCTCGCGCTCTCGGGCGTCACGCGCAACAACCTCCGCGGGCTCGACGTGAGCTTCCCGCTGGGGCTGCTCACCAGCGTCACGGGCGTGTCGGGCTCGGGCAAGTCGAGCCTGGTGAGTCAGGCGCTGGTCGAGCTCGTGGCGCAGGCCCTCGGCCACGAGCTGCCGGGCGACGAGGAGGAGGGCGAAGGCCTGGAGCGCGCCGCGGTCGCCCCGGTGGGCGGCTACATCCGCGCGGGCATGGACGGGGTGAAGCGCCTCGTGCGCGTCGACCAGCGCCCCATCGGCCGCACGCCCCGCTCCAACCTCGCGACCTACACGGGGCTCTTCGACCACGTGCGCAAGCTCTTCGCGGCGACGAATGCCGCGCGGGCGCTCCGGTACGACGCCGGGCGCTTCTCCTTCAACGTGGCGAAGGGGCGCTGCGAGCACTGCGAGGGGGAGGGCTTCGTCTCCGTGGAGATGCTCTTCCTGCCGAGCGTGTACGCGCCCTGCCCCGTCTGCGAGGGCTCGCGCTACAACGCCGACACGCTGGCGGTGAAGTACCGCGACCGCTCCATCGCCGACGTGCTCGGCATGACCGTCGACGCGGCCTATGGCTTCTTCGAGGACGAGCCCACGGTGCGCCGCGCGTTGCACGTGGTGCGCGAGGTGGGCCTCGGGTACCTGCGGCTGGGCCAGCCCGCGACCGAGCTGTCGGGCGGCGAGGCGCAGCGCATCAAGCTGGCGACGGAGCTACAGCG
>CAIOSS010000642.1 GCA_903860995.1 uncultured delta proteobacterium
AGCGGCAGCCACGCGGCCAACGCCCCGTCCGGCTCGATCTGCTCGGCCACGAGCCCGTACATGGTGCTCGCCTTCGTCCCCTGACCCGTCGCCGCGATCGCGCGGCGGGCCCCACCTGTGGTATCCGCGCAGGCCTATGGCCCGAACGCGTGAAGACCTTCTCCAACGCCTGGAAGACCTGAACCGCCGCGCCCTCGAGGGGGGCGGCGCCGAACGCGTCGCGAAGCAGCACGCCGCCGGCAAGCTCACCGCCCGCGAGCGCATCGACCTGCTGCTCGACCCGGGCTCGTTCGTCGAGCTCGACCGGCTCGTCACCCACCGATGCACCGACTTCGGCATGGAGACCCAGAAGTTTCCCGGCGACGGCGTGGTCACGGGCTACGGCGCCGTCGACGGCCGCAAGGTGTTCGTCTTCGCCCAGGACTTTACCGTCTTCGGCGGCAGCCTCTCCGGCGCCTACGCCTCCAAGATCTGCAAGGTGATGGACCTCGCGATGAAGGTCGGCGCCCCGGTCATCGGCCTCAACGACTCCGGCGGCGCGCGCATCCAGGAGGGCGTCGAGAGCCTCGCGGGCTACGCCGACATCTTCCTCCGCAACACCCTCGCCTCGGGCGTGGTGCCGCAGCTCTCGGCGGTGCTCGGGCCCTGCGCGGGCGGCGCGGTGTACTCGCCCGCCATCACCGACTTCATCTTCATGGTCGACACGACCAGCTACATGTTCATTACGGGCCCGGACGTCATCAAGGCCGTCACCCACGAGTCGGTGAGCAAGGAGGAGCTCGGCGGGGCCTCCACGCACACCTCCCGCTCGGGCGTGTCGCACTTCACCGCGCCCGACGACCGCACCTGCCTCGCGCAGCTCCGCGAGCTCCTCGGCTTCCTCCCGTCGAACAACACCGAAGACCCGCCGCGGGGAGCGTGCGACGACCCCGCCGACCGCGAGGCGCCCGCGCTCGACACCCTCGTCCCGGTGGAGTCCAACCGCCCCTACGACATCCGCGACGTCATCGCCGCCGTCGTCGACCACGGCAACATCTTCGAGGTGCAGGCCAACTACGCGATGAACATCGTGTGCGCCTTCGCCCGCATCGACGGCCGCCCGGTGGGCGTCGTGGCCAACCAGCCCGCCGTGCTCGCCGGGTGCCTCGACATCTCGGCCAGCGTGAAGGCCGCGCGCTTCGTGCGCTTCTGCGACTGCTTCAACATCCCCCTCGTGACCTTCGTCGACGTGCCGGGCTTCCTCCCCGGCACCGACCAGGAGTTCGGTGGGATCATCAAGCACGGCGCGAAGCTGCTCTTCGCCTACGCCGAGGCCACGGTGCCGAAGATCACGGTCATCACTCGCAAGGCCTACGGCGGCGCCTACGACGTGATGGCCAGCAAGCACATCCGCGCCGACCTCAACCTCGCGTGGCCCACCGCGGAGATCGCCGTGATGGGCTCCGAAGGGGCGGTGAACATCATCCACCGCCACGACATCGACCGGGCCGCCGACCCGGCCGCGCGGCGCGCGCAGTTCATCGAGGACTACCAGACCAAGTTCGCGAACCCCTTCAAGGCCGCCGAGCTCGGGTTCATCGACGAGGTGATCCACCCCCGGGTGACCCGGCACCGCATCGCCCGCGCGCTCGACCTGCTCAAGGACAAGCGCGAGACCCTGCCCCGCAAGAAGCACGGCAACATCCCGCTGTGACCGCCCAGTATCGGTCCGCCGATGCAGCCGGCGTACTGATTGGAGACGCCCACCGACTGGTCCCGTTGCTTGAGCACGGCCGTGTCATCGAGCGTGTACGCCTGCCAGCCGGAGGTGGTCGCGAGCCGTCACGCGCGGGCCGTCGCCCATGACGGCCTGTGACACCGGAGGTCACTGGCCATCATCTCCGTCAGGTCCCGCTCGAAGCCCGGAGCCCCCCTCGGACTCCGCGCGCCTGCCGCGCGATGCGCTCGGTTCGCGAGTTTGACCGCTGGCTCCGGACCTCTTGACGGCGCACGTGGGTCCCTGGTCGACGCGCAGCCTCCGCCGAGGCTCGTGACCTGGCTCGTTGCCCGGGTGTCGCGCCGCCGCTACCGCTCCATCGACCGGATCTCCGCCTCGCCGAAGCGGTCGAGGTAGGCCTCCCAGACGCCATTGCAGCGCGGCCGTCGGGCGCAGCCGTCGCACGCCCCGACGTAGCGTCGCCCCCGGCGCGCGCGCGCCTTCAACGGCGCGGCCTGCTCCAGATGACGCGCCTCGAGGATGCAGAGGGGGACGCCGTACTCCTCGTGGACGCTGATCTCCAGGCCGGCGGAGGGGCGCGAGAGGTCGAGCGCCTCGCGCAGGTACGGCTCGACGTCGCGGTATCGCGGCATCAGTTCTGGCCGACCGTCGGCGTCCCCAACCGGCCCGACGAACGAGAACGCGATCCGCGGGAGCCGACCGTCCCGGAAGGTATCTTCGATGAAGCGCACGAAGTCCCGGAGCAGCTGGAAGTTCTCGGCGAGCACCACGAAGTTCACTACCACGGTGATCGGGTGGCGCAGCATGTTGCGGATCGCCTGGAGCTTCGCGGCGAACCCGTCGGCGCGGGCGGTGATGCGATCGGAATCCTCGGCGTTGGTGGCGTGCAGCGAGATGCACACCTCATTGAGGCCGGCGCGCACATACTCGTCGGCGAGCGCCGGATCGGCCAGGCGGACACCGTTGGAGTTCATGCGAATCCCACGGAAGCCGAGCGACTTCGCCCGCGCGAAGAACTCCGGGAGGTGTGGGTTGAGGGTGGGCTCGCGGCCAACGACGTCGAGCACGCGGTGCCCCTCCTTCGCCCACCGCTCGATGCGCTCGTGAACGAGTTCGGGCGCCGGCATGCTCAATCGGCCCACGTAGCCGCTCTTCGGCGAGCTGCAGAAGGCGCACGCCTCGTCGCAATAGTCGGTGACCTTCAGGCTGCCCGGGTTGCTGTCGAGCGTGCGCTCCCACTTCTCTGCGACGTCCCGCACCGTCTCTTCTTTCACCCGCACCATGAGCTTGTAGTGGAGAGACGCTTCGCCCAGGCGGGGCACGATCTCGCGCGCCGCCAAGGCCATGGGGTGATCCACGTCCCCGACGAGGCTGACCGCCACGCGTCCCGCGGACGCGAAGAACTGCGGTGCGACCCCGAGCGGTTGACACAGGAGGACCAGCGGCCGTCCGCTCGGCACGTGCAGCAGGTGGAGGACGACGCCGATGGTCGACGACGCGGCGCCCGCGCGCACCAGGATGAGATCGTCCGAGAGGTGCCCTCCCTCGGCCACCCACAAGCCAGCCTCGTCAGCAGTGATCGCAACGTCTTCGACGAAGTGCATCCATCGAAGGTAGACCAGACGACTCGCGAGACGCGCAAGATTGGCCTCACGCCGGACCTTTGATGACAGCGATTGCCGCGGCAACGATGGCACTCCACCCCTTGGCTCTCCAACGGACGCGGGTGGCGCTCCCAACGCACGTCGTCTGCAACGCGATGCGAACTTCCTACGCTGGGCGTTGAGAGAGACTGCTGGCGTTGACGGGCATCGAAGCCGATCGGTGCTCACGATGTGACACCGGTCGGCGGACGCGACATCCACTCGACGACCGACGGACCCACCGCCGTGGGATACCTTGTGATGGCGCTCGCGTCGTCGTGGGTTGTCACCCGAACTGACCGCGCTTGATGCCGCATCGCGGACTGTCTGCCGCGCCGCTGAAATCGCTTGAGGGCCCTGTCGAGAGCCATCATCCTCGCGGAGATGCGCGAGCGACGCCTAGGCGGTCTGGATGACCGGCGAAATGGGACGTCGCGGCGGCGTGTCGTGGCGGCGCTGGCGTTGAGCCTTGCGTGCGCCCAGTGCCGCAACAGCTCCGAGTGCGACTCGCCGCCGGTGGTGCCCGCAGTCGCGCTCCCCGGGGGCTTCGAGGTCGTGGATCACTACCTTGGCGGGCGCGACGCCGTCACGATCGTCGGCGACTGCAACGGCGACGGGCGGATCGACATCGTCAACGGGGCCATGCTGCACGTGCAGCGACCCGACGGAACATTTACGCCGACGCCCATCGAGGACGCGCTCGGGCGCAAGGCCGGGTCGATGATCGACCTCGACGGCGACGGCGCGACCGACCTGGTGCTTGCGGGCGCCGCCGTGGAGTGGAGGCGCGGCGACGGGCTCTGCCACTTCGAGGCGCCGCGGCAGATCGCGGGCCCGGTAGAGGGGGAGGCCGCGCAGGTGCTCGCGTACGACGTCGACCGGGATGGTCTCACCGACCTTACGGTCGCGCGCCAGGAGCGCTTCGACCTCGCGTTCCAGCTGCTCATCGCGCGCGGCGACGGCCGCTTCGAGGACCACACCCCCGCCCCCACACCCCCGCCGGGCCACCGCGACGGGGCGTACCGGACCTTCGGCACCTTCTACGACGACGTCGACCGCGACGGCGCGCCCGACCTTTTCGCCATCGAGGACAACGACCTCGGCTGGTTCTCGTGGGGGATCGCCGGCGACCCGCCGCGCTTCCAGCAGGACCCGGACGTGACGGAGAGCTTCTCCGCGGTGAGCCCCATGAGCGTCTCGCCGATCGACTACGACCGCGACGGGGTGTTCGAGTACTTCGTGAGCGGCGTCTTCGGCAACCACCTCCTGTACCGGTACGCGGGCGGCCGCGAACTGGAGAACGTCGCGTCCCGCGCGGCCGTCTGTGCGGTCGATTCGAGCGACGACGGCTGGGGGTCGGTCTCGTTCGACGTGGACCTCGACGGGTACCCTGACCTCCTCTTCCGCGAGGAGCCCGACGATCACCACGACGGGGGCTGGGTGCGTCTGCTCGTCAACCGCCGCGACGGCACCTTCGGGACCGCCGTGCCCGCCGTTCTCCGCGCCAAGCTCCAGGGCACGAGCCTCGCCTGCGCGGACTTCAACGCCGACGGCCACGTGAGCTGCCTTGCGCGCGATTTCGGATCGCGGGGCCTGGTCTTCTTGCGCAATCGCGTCGTACCCGCGGGAGGCTGGGTCGGCCTTCGCCTCAGGGGCACCCTGTCGTCGCCCGACGCGTCCGGCGCGCGGGTCTCCCTCGACGGCGTCGCCCCCCCCCTGGTGGTCATGGCCGGGGCGCAGTCGCCCACCCTGGGCGAGCACGACCGTTCGGTTCTCCTGGCTGTCGGTGCGGCGACCTCGGCCGCGGTCACCGTCACCTGGCCCAGCGGCCTGCACCAGCGCGTGTCCGGGCTCGCTGTGGGGCGCTACGCGACGGTCGTGGAGCCCGTCGCCCTCACGGTCACGACGCGCGTCGCGCCTGCGGACGGCAGCACGCGCGTCGAGGTGATCGCCGACCCGCGGGCGGCCGGCGCGGCGACGGCGGCGCTCTCGTGCGTGGGCGTGTGCGGGTGGGAGGGACCCGCGACCACCGACGCCGAAGGGAGGCAGCACCGGATGCTGCGCGCCCCGACGGCGCCGGGCAGCGCGCGCCTGGGTCTTACCCTCGACGGTGTCGCGCTGGGGGTGCGTCCGCGGGTCCGCTTCGAGTGACGAATGCCGACTCCGCTGCCACGGTCCGAGCGATCCGCCGAGGTCGGAGAGCCGGGCCGAGCCCTGCGACGGCAGCCGGGCGCGGCGCGCCCGCCGTGGTCAGAAAACAGCAGATCTCGATGGCCGTCTACAGCCCGAGGACTCGCGGTGCGACCGCATGGCGCCGAGGATGGAGACAGCCTGGGGCAGGAGGGCGACCGCGAGCCCGACGCAGGCCGCGACGGGCACCCAGGGCGACGCCCGTGGCGACCGGCGCGCGCCCGGCAGGGCGAGCGGCGCGAGCGCGGCGAGGGGCAACGTGACGTCCCGCGCGAGCGCCGCGGAGGCGACGAGCGCGCACCCGGCGGTGAGCGACCAGCGCGCCCCCTCGGCCGCGCCAAGGTGCAGCAGCGCCATGCCCGCGCACGCCGTCGCGCCGGCGAGGTTGAGCGGCTCCTCGGTGGGCGCCAGGAAGAGCGCGAGCGGCTGAACAGCAGCAGCGAGGCCGCGGCGAGGCCGGCACGGCGGCTGCCGAACGCGCGCGCCGCGAGCCAGAAGAGGCCCGGCACACCTAGCGCGGATCGCACCGCGCCCAGCGTGAACGCGGGGTCGTGATCGACCTAGAACGCCCGGTTCCCGAGCGCCACGAGGAGGTGGTGCGCGGACGGGACGTCGTGGTGGAGCGCGGCCTCGGAGAGCGGCAGGCCCGCCGTCGCGACATAGTCGTAGCCGTGGTGGTTCTCGTGGATCAGCGTGTGCGGCGACGTGGTCCAACGGACCGCGAAGGCCAGCGCGAAGAGCGCGACCGAGACGCCTACGGCCTCGCGGCGGGCCCTGGGGTCCATGCGTCGTAGGTTCTCGGACACCGCGACCGCGGTCGCGAGAGCCGCGGTCGCCAGGACCAGATCCACGCAGTGCA
>CAIOSS010000643.1 GCA_903860995.1 uncultured delta proteobacterium
CCTGCTCGATGGCCCGCTCGATGAAAGGAAAGCCTCGCTCCATGACCGCGCTCTGGGCCCGCTGGTCTCCCGCCCGGAATGACTCGATCGCCCGCCTGAGCTCGTTCGTCGTCATGGGAGCGGAGATGTATCGCGATCTCTGGCGGTCCCGCAACGGTCGTGGACCGGGACGTCGTCCGGGGTCGGCGCCGGAGTGCTGGTCCAGGGCGCCTGAGGCGACTCCAGCTTCATCGATCGTGACTCCCGGGGAGAGAGCACGGGCGCCGAAAAGATCGCGGGCGCTGTCAGAGGTCGTGCGGATGCGACGTCCACGATCCCGAAAGGTCCACACCAATGCCCTCTTCGAAGTCCCGACGTTCCAGCGTCAACTGTCAGCCCGGCGAACGAGCCGATGTCTGGCTCGCACGCGCGCATGCCGCGTACCACGCCGAAGGCGTGCAGGCGAGGATCGACGCCGGCCGCTGGCTCCCACCGGAGGAGTACGCACGCCTCACTGGCCGACCCGGGCGTGTGCTCCCGCCCACGGAGTCGCTCATCGCCGAAAGGCACCGCGCTGCCGCCACTCCACCCGCGTCGCTGTCCCCGACGAGCGTCGCCCACGCGCCCGTCGTCGCGGTGAACCCGTGGGCTGGGTTGCTCGCGCGGGAGGCATCGACGATGGGCTACGACGCTGCGACCGCGGCGGCGCTTTCGGTGCTTTCGGAGGTGCTCACGGACGGAAGGCCCGCCGACCTCGGCGAGACCGCGAAGCGGGGCGCGGTGGCGGGGACGAAGTCGGCGCTGCGCTCCGCCGCGACCCGCGGCGTGGCGAGCGGCATCGAGCGAGGCATGGCGGCCTTCGGGACGCAGACGGTGTCCGCGGGGGCGGCGACGACCGTTCGCGAGGTCGGCAAAGCGGTCGCCAGGGAGACGGCGGCGGCGACGGCACGTTCGGCGCTGCGGGCCAATGCCGTGGGCGCCGCGGCGGGTCTCGTCGTCGATCAGGGCGTGGACACGATCCGTCTCTTCAACGGCGACATCGACGGCGCAGAGTACGGTCGGCGGACGATCGAGAACGGTGCTGGCGCGGGCGGCGGGCTCGGCGGCGCCGTGGCCGGCGCTGCGCTCGGAACCGCGATCTTCCCCGGCGTCGGGACCGTCGTGGGCGGTTTCCTCGGCGGCCTCGGCGGCGGCGTCGCCCTCGGCTCGCTCGCTCGGTGGATCGTTCGATAGCGGACTGATGGGAAGGTACCGAAGGGCTGTTGGAGTGAAGTACTTCGGCGGCGGAGGGAGCTCGCGGGCCGATCCCGAGAGGGTGTGTCAGCCTGCGAGCGTCACCGGCGTCCTGGATGAGGAGGATTCGCCCATGCACCACAACCGCCGAGGGTCGAACGACTCGCATTCCTGGTCGGTCGAGGAGACCGAGGCCCGCGAGAACTCCGTCTGGATCGCCCACCTCGTGTCCACCATCCTCGCCGCGGGCTGGAGCGGGTTCTGGATGGCCATCGCCTGCGTCCTCCTCGGCGTGGTGGCGACGCTGGTCTTCGTCCAGCACCCCTCGACGCAGCCCCGGGTGATCGCTTCCGCCCCGGCCGTGATCGTCGCGCCGGTGGCCGCCGCGTCGGACCCGCGAATGCAGGCATTCCGGGAGGAGGTGACCTCGCTCCACGCCCGACAGTCCGCCGTCGAGGCGCGCGAGCGGTCCGAACGCACCCGCGCCGCCGCAGTGGAGGTAGCGGCCGAAGCTGCGAGAACGGAAGGCGAGCGACTCCGCGCAGAGGCTGACGCTCGCCGCGTTCTGGCGGAGCAGGAGCGGGAGCAGTTGCGCGTCGAGGTCGGACGCCTTCGGGCCGAGGAGGAGGCGCACCGCGCGTTGGCGGAAGAGCGAGAGCAACATTGGGAGGAGGCGCTGCGCCTTCGGGCCGGGGATGCTGCGCTGCGCCCTGCGTTGCCGGTCACGATGATGGTGTACTCGGTCGCGCCCGTGCGGCCGCGGGGGTTCGATCTCCAGACCATGATGCTCCAGCAGATGATGTGGCAGTTGAGCCGCCGAGTCCCAGTGGTCGAATCCCCCGTGGAGCCCGTGGAGTGACCACTGGCCACTCATGCCTGCGGGGTGTGATTCCCATTCCGTTCACGCCGCCCGCCGGACTTCTGCGCGGACTGCGGCGTGAAGCATAACCATCGCGGCGTCCCACCGGTGGCGGAGTGAGCGCGGTCGCGGAGGCCGACGGGAAAGTTGATGCGGTAGATCGCGCGGGCACGCGCGAATTCTGCGGCCTCACAACCGCACGACGGGGCCCGGGCTTGACCGCCTACCACCGTTGGAGTTCCTCTCCGCCATGGGTGACGCCTCGACGGCTCTGAGAATTCTGGATCCGCTACCGGCGCTTGCGCCGGAGCGAGACCTCGCGTCAGATCTCTTCCACCGAATCAACCGGATCATTCCGGACAACCAGAAAGTGCTGACGGTGCGACCGGAGACGACGGTTCGAGAGGCGGTCCGCTTGATGCGAGAGCACGGCTACTCGCAGCTTCCTGTGGTGCAGGACGGGCACGTTGTTGGTGTCTTCTCGTATCGTTCGCTCGCGATCGGGACGGCGTCGAAGGGACTTGAGGACTGGAAGAGGGATAGGTGCGCGCCGGGCGATCTGACCGTCGACGAGTTCACCGAGGAGTTCGAGTTCGTCCGCATGAAAGGGGAGATGCGGAAGGCGCTGGACTACGTCGAGCGAGATGGCGCCGTCTTGGTCGGAACGCCCGAAAACCTGCTCAACATCCTGACGGCCACCGACTTCGTAGAGTACCTCAACGAGGTCGCGGGGCCGTTCGTGCTCGTCTCCGAGATCGAGCGTGCGCTGAGGACCATCATCCGCCTCGCGCTGACCCCGGAGGAGATCGCCGAGTCGGCCCGCGTCTGTCTTGCTGGGCTATACACGCGAAAAGATCAGATCCCCATCGAAATCGAGGACATGACCTTCGACAACTATAAGGTACTCGTCTCCCGCGGCGAAACCTGGCGCGTGTTCCAACCGCTGCTCGGCAGCACCGCGCCGCGCGTCCGGGCCAAGCTCGAGAGCGTCGGCGTGATCCGGAATGTGCTCTTCCACTTCAAGCGTGAGATCACGCTCGAGGACCACGAATCGCTCACCGAACACCGATCGTGGCTGTTGAGCAAAGTGCAGCAAGCCGAGCTCAGGCGCCGGAACGGAGACGCGCGATGACGACGCCAGACACCGCCGCTCGGTCCCTGCTGATGCCTCACCAGGCGAAGCTCGTCTCGGAGTTCCTGAGCCCGGGTGCATCCAAGGCGCTCATCATCCGATCGCCACCACAATTCGGGATGGGAGGGGCACTCACCGAGCTAATTACGCGGGTCATCCAGGGTGATCCCTCCGGCAATGCGTTGTTGATCACACCTGTCGTAGTGCTCCGCGAGCAGTTCAGGCGTCGCATCGAGGCGTTGGGTACGCCCGTGCTCTCGCTCGACCGTCCGATGTTTCGCGAGCTACTGGACGTATCGCCCGGCACAGTCGCCTGGCCAAAAGGGACGGTGGTCTGCACGACGCTGGCCTTCGCGCGACTGCCGGATATTCGCGATGCGCTTGCCAGAGTTCGGTGGCGGGTCGTCGTCGTCGACGAAGCGCATCAAGCCTCGGGACCGGAGTCCTCCGCGGCGGTCGCGGCGATCACGCGCAACGCGGAGAGGCTCGTGTTCGCCTCGCTGCCGGGGATCGCCCTGCCGGCACTCGACACTCTCGACGAGGTCCGTCGCGTGGAGTGGATGCGGACCGATCTCATCGATGCCGCGGGTCGCCCGCTCGCCGTAGCCGCTCCGCCCATCGTCGAGGAGGTTCGATACGACTTGTCGACCGACGAACTCACGATCCTCGACTCGGTCGCGGACCTAATTTCGGCGATCGATGTGACGCCGATGGCTAGCCTGCGCGCATTGTCACTCGCGAACGCGGCCATCGCCAGCCCCGCTGTGCTCGAGGGCTCGCTCCGAATGCTGTTGGGCCCAAACCTTCCCGGCCGACTTTCGAGCAGAAGCGGCTCGACCGAGCACGAGTGGTCTACGCCCATCCCGGAAGCTGCCGCGGCCCTCATCGGCGACTTGATCGAGTCCGTGGAGGATCTCGCGGAAGACTCAAAGCTCGCAGCCGCGAAGAAACTGATTCATCGCCTCCACGGATATGGTGCAAGGGAGCGGAGAGCTTTCATCATCACGAAACATGTCAGCAGTGCGCGCTACGTCGGGTCGCAGTTCGAGTCAGACGGACTCTCCGTTCGAGTAGTCGATTCGGCCATGGATCGTACGGCCCGAAACGAAGCAGCACACGGCATCGTAGCCGATGTCGTCGTAATGACAATGGCGGCCGTTCAGGGCCAGGAACTTCACAGGTTCACGGATGTGATCGTCTACGATGTGCCGACCGATCCACACGAGCTCAAGATCCTCCTGTCCGGCTTCGATGACCCTACCCGCCGCCAACCAATTCACGTCCACCTGCTCACCGTTGGAGGGGGACGCAGACATCGCATGTGCGAGATCGCCATGAAGGCTTCGGGCGGAGTCGGGACGGACGACCCGGGGTAAACATCGGTCGTTCGCTTCACAGCGCCGCGTAAACCTTCTCTTCTGATGCCCGCTCCATCCTCATCTCGCCGCGGCTCGCACTCGGCTTCCTGACACCAACCGCTCCGCCCCCAGCCGATTCGCGACTCCGCTGCTCCACGTGCGGCGACAAGGTCGGCTGGAAGACACGGATCAAACTTCGACGTAGGTCCGTAAGCGCCCGGCAGAGGCCATCTCGTAGGACCCGTCTGGCGTTCGCATGGTGCGCGCCGGAGGTTCCCCAATGCCGAAGGCCCATCGTTCACCCGCACCATCCCCCGCGACCCAGCCCCGACGTCGCCCCAAGAATCTTCGTCCCGCCGAGGCCAGGCGTCTGCTCGTCGCATTCTGTACCGGTCACATGCCTGCCCGGATAGCGTCGAAACCCCTAGCTGAAGGCCGTTCTGTCACGTGAGCGTGGTCACGGTAGTCGATGGGGATCTCGACCTGGCTGATCACGCTGGGTGATGTTCCAAACGAAACCC
>CAIOSS010000644.1 GCA_903860995.1 uncultured delta proteobacterium
CGCCACGGGCGCCGCCGAGGTGCAGTGGGCGACCATCGCGAGGGCGAACACCGGGAGCGTCGGGCGCATCAGTCCTCCACCACGCGCAGCGTGAAGCCCGGCGGCTGCCGCACCCACTGCCCGGGCGTCCGCGTGAGGCGTCGCGTCGACCCGGCGCGCTCGGTGAGCAGCTTCGCGATGCCGAAGTCGATCATCTTTCCCGTACCTTGAGCGCGCGGGCCTTGCCGGTGCTGAGCTGCTCGACGACGTACACCGCGCCCATGCCGCCCTCGGCGAGGGGGCGCACCACGCGGAAGTCACGCCCGACGACGGATCCCGCGCTGAGCTCGATGCCCGTTCCCATGAGTGGGGCCGAGTGTCCGTTCCGGGCCGCGGGGACGCAAGCGCTACGGCCGCTCGCGCACGTCGCCCTTCTTCGTCGTCGCGTACACCGTCAGCCTCGCCACCCCCGACGCCGGCACCCCCGACGCCCCATCGCTTCCCGACGCCTCCGTGATCTCCGACGTGCCCGCGTTCACCGACGCCCCCGCGCTGCCCGACCTTCCCGCGCTCGTCGACCTTCCCCTGCCCGTCGACGCGGGCGACCTGCGCGACGCCGCGGCGGCCGACTGAACCCCCGATGAGAGCACCAGGAGACACACCGCAAGGACCACCTCGAATCGTTGGGCCCTCGGCACCGCCGCCCTCGCGTGCGCCCTCGTCGCGACCTCGGCTTCGACCTCGCCGTCACCCGCACCCTCGGGGTGGGCCCCTTCGCGCGCGTCGGGCAGCTCGTCCAGAGCAACGACGCCACCCTCACGGGCGGCGCCCTCGACGCGCGCTCGCTCCACATCGGGCCCCGGCTGCAAGGGGTGGGTCACCCGCCGCCCGGACGCGATCATCCAGCGGAGCGGGGTGTCCCGGGGCCTGCGCTTCTACGTGACGACGGCCGCGGGCAGGCCCGACACCACGCTGATCATCGACGCCGCCAACGGCAGCTACCACCAGGGCGAGCACGTCACAGGGGGTGCTGCACGTCACCGAGATCGCCACCCACCACCCGCAGCGCGCCTGGACAGCCCGGAGCCCGAGGGAGGGCGAGGGACGATTTCCGCCGCGACTCCTCTCATGGTGCGGCGCGATGGGCCGATGTACTGCTGGTGGTGTCGCCGTGCAGATCCCCGTCGGTGAATCGCTGAGTCCGCGATGAAGACCCCGGTGCTCCTGGTCGTCGACGACGAGCCCATGATCAGCACGCTCGTCGCCCGGGTGGGGCGCTCGATGGGCTTCGACGCCATCGCGCTCAACGACCCGCAAGAGATCCTCGGGGCGCTCACGCGCTGCCCCGACGTGATCATCCTCGATCTCTCGATGCCGGGCGCCGACGGGGTCGAAGTGCTGCGCGTGCTCGCGGAGTCGCGCTGCGACGCGGCGATCATCCTGATGAGCGGCTTCGACCGCCGGGTGCTCACCTCGACGTCGCGTCTCGCGGCGCAGCTCGGGCTCACCGTCGGGGGCATCCTGGAGAAACCCGTGCGGCTCCAGAGCCTCAAAGACCTGCTGCGCACCCATCAGACGCACGCGCACCCGCCGGGCGCGGCCCCGGCGACGCCGCCCCTGGAGTAGCTTCAGCGGGCGCTCGCGCGGCACGAGCTCGAGCTGCACTACCAGCCCCAGGTAGACCTGCGCACGCGGTGCTGGATCGGCGTCGAGGCGCTGGTGCGCTGGCGGCACCCCGAGCGGGGCCTGCTCTACCCCAACAGCTTCGTCGGGATGGCCGAGCAGAACGGCCTCGCGCTGGCGCTCACCGACGAGGTCATCGACCTGGCCCTGCGCGAGTTCGACCCGCGCTCGCTCGGCGAGCCCGCTGACCTCGCGTTGGCGATCAACCTGCCGCCGGCGGCGCTGGCGGACTGGGGATTCCCCGAGCAGGTGCTGCGTCGGGTCGACGCGGCGGGGCGGTCGGTGCGTGGCATCCGCTTCGAGGTCACCGAGACCTCCGTCGCGGTAGGCTTGCTCCGCCCGCATCGGCTACCGTGCGTTGGGGGCGTGCTTCGCGCGCTCGAACTGCACGGGCCACGGGGCGTCGACCCCGAGGGTGGCGGCGGCGTGCAGGGCCCAGTTGGGGTCGTCGAGCATGGCGCGGGCGAGCAGCACGGCATCGGCGCGCCCCTCCGCGATGATCTGCTCGGCCTGGAGGGCACCGGTGATGAGCCCGACTGCGCCGGTCGCGACGCTGGCCTCGCGCTTGATGGCCTCGGCGAAGGGCACCTGGTAGCCGGGTGCGACGGGGATGTTCACCCCGGGGACGAGCCCCCCGGAGGAGCAGTCGACGAGGTCGACGCCGATGGCCTGGAGCATCGCGGCGAAGCGGATGCTCTGGGGGAGGTCCCACCCGCCGTCGGCCCAGTCGGTGGCGGAGATGCGGACGAAGAGCGGGAACTTCGTGGGCCACGCGTCGCGCACGGCGGCGACCACCGCGAGGGGCAGGGTGGTGCGATGGACGAAGTCCCCGCCCCAGGAGTCCTCGCGCTGGTTGGAGAGCGGCGAGAGAAACTGGTGCAGGAGGTACCCGTGCGCGAGGTGCAGCTCGATGACCTCGAAGCCCGCGGCGAGCGCGCGCCCCGCGGCGGCCACGAACTGGTCGACGACGGCCTCGATGCCGAGCACTCCGAGCGCGACGGGCCTCGGGTACCCAGGGCCGAAGGGCAGCGCGCTGGGCGCGACGGGGTCCCAACCTCCGTGGGCGGGGTCGACCCGGTGGCCGTGCTCCCACGGGGCGGGCATGCTGCCCTTGCGCCCCGCGTGGGCCAGCTGGATGCCGGGCACGGCGCCGTTCTCGCGGAGGAAGTGCACGACGGGCCGCAGCGCGTCGGCGTGGGCGTCGGACCACAGCCCGAGGTCGTGCGGCGAGATGCGCCCCTCGGGGGCGACCGCGGTGGCCTCGGTGAAGACCAGCGCCGCACCGCCGAGGGCGAAGCGCCCGAGGTGCGCGAGGTGCCACGGGGTCGCGAGCCCGTCGTGACCGCACGAGTACTGGCACATGGGGGACACGAAGACGCGGTTGCGGAAGGTGATCCCGCGCTGCGTGAGGGGCGTGAAGAGGTGGCTCACGTGGGGCAGTGTATCAGCGGGAGGCGGTGGCTTCGCGTCTCACCCGACCAGCGCCTTCGCGTGGTGCCGCAGGTGCTCTTCGATGAAGCTCGCGATGAAGTAGTAGCTGTGGTCGTACCCGTCGCGCATCCGCGGCGACACCTTCAACCCAAGGCGTCGCGGGTCAGCGGCCCTCGTGGGTGCCGAACACGTGGTCCCACAGCGGCATCGAGACGCCGAAGCCCGTCGTGTGGTCCTGGAAGTGGTGCTTCATGTGCCGGCGGCGCTGCTCCTTCATCATGGTGGCGATGGGGCTCAGCCAGGCGGCGCGCGGGGGCTTCGCGAAGTGCGTCGCGAAGTGCACGTAGTCGTAATAGAGGTAGCCCAGCACGAAGCCGGCGAAGAGGCCCGAGGCCATGGCCGGGGGCAGCGCCAGGGCGAAGAGGCCGTAGAAGAGCCCCGCCGCGCCGACGCTCAGGATCGGCGGCATCAACAGCCGGTAGAAGTCGTCGGGGTACTGGTGGTGGATGCCGTGCGAGTAGAAATAGAGCCACTTGCGCACCGTCGTGGTGGGCGCGAGGTGGAAGTAGAAACGGTGGAGCAGGTACTCCATGAGCGTCCAGAAGAGGAAGCCCGCGGCGAGGGTGCCGAGGGCCACCGGGGCGCCGCCCAGGACGGCCGCTCGCCACGCCGTGAAGGCGATGACGGGCACGAACATGAAGGCCGGCACCGCGGGGTGCACCTTCGAGAAGAACTCCATGAAATCGCTGCGAAACATCCGCGGATGCACGAAGCGATGCGTCTCGTTGATGTCACCGATGAAGGGACCGGCGAGCGGGCTCCCATCGATCACGGGCGTCTCTTCAACGGTGGATTGCACGGTCACGCTCTTAAGTCAGTCCCGCGTGCGTGGCAATGCCGCCGACGGCCGCGTAACGGGCGATGCAGCCGCGAAGCGCGCTACCCGCGGTGGGCCTCGGCGCGCAGCCCGGTGGCGCAGCCGCCCACCACGCTCAGCATGAAGCGCCGGCCCTGGAAGTACGTGTCGATGCACCGGCGCAGCTCGGACATCACCTCGTCGGGCTGATCGGTCGCCTCGGCGCACGCGCGCCACTCGGAGAGCGCCGCGGCCTGCACCAGGGGTCGCTCAGCAGGTCGCCCGACGAGGCGTACTCCAGGCTGAACTCCCACGCGTCGACGGAGACCCGCTCGAAGCCCTGGGCCTCGAGCTCGGCGCCCAGGGACTCCACGGTGGGCATGGCGTTGGCGTACTGGTCCACGCGCTCGGAGAGGCGCCCGAGGTCGTGCCGCAGGGCCACCTCGCGCAGCAGGTCGATGACCTCCAGGAAGCTGCCGCGAAGGGGCAGCGTGAGGGCCAGCTGGCCGCCGGGCCGCAGCACCCTCGCGCTCTCGGCGAGCACGGCGGCGCGGTCGGCGGTGACGCGGTCGATGAGGTTGCCGATGACGTTGGTGAAGATCTCGTCGGAGAAGCCCAGCGAGGTGGGCGGGCCCTGCTTGAAGAAGATGCGCCGGCCGAGGTCGGTGCCGGCGCGGGCGCGGGCGAGCTCGAGGAAGCGCCCGTCCTGGTCGAGGGCGATGACGCGCCCGTCGCGGACGCGGTCGAGCACCTGCACTGCGGGGTATCCGGTGCGGCACACGAGGTCGAGCACGTTGGCCTTCGGGGGCAGGTCGAGGGCGAGCAGCAGGCGCTCGCCGAAGCGATGGGCGAAGCGCGGGACGAACGCGGCGTCGTAGGCCAGGGCCTGCTCCAGCGCCGCGTCGTGGTGGTTGATGGTCACGGGGATGACCGGGGGGGGGACGAGGGCTCAGCCCTTGAGCGAGCGCAGGTGCTCGAGGGCCTCGGTGACGAGGTCGCCGACGGTCGGGCCGCCGCCGCCCTCGGAGGCACCGCCCTCGTCCTCGCCGCCGTCGACGTCGACGACGCGCTTGTCGCTGCGGAGCTTCTCCAGGTCCTTGATGACCGACGGGTCGCCGAGCATGGCGAGGGCCTCGACGGCCGCGGCGGTGACGCCCGCGTCGGCGTGCTTGATGAGCCGGAGGCAGAGCTTCACGCCGCCCGGCTCGCCGATCTCGGCCAGCACGAAGGGAACCTCCTTGAGGGCGGTGAGGGCTTTGCCGTCGTCGATGAGCTTCTCGATGGCGCGGGCGACCTCGGCGTAGCGGGAGTACCCGAGGTCGAGCAGGGTGGTGCCGGCCGCGTCGCGCACGGCGGGCTCGTCGTGGTCGAGCAGGCGGAGCAGCATCGACGGGACCTCCGGGCCGGTGAACTCGCCCAGCAGGTCGGCCGCGCGCATCAGCCGGATGGCGCACTCCTCGGCGTCGTCGAGGGCGAGCGCCGCGTCGATGGCGCGCCCGATGGCGGCGAGGTGAGCGGGGCCGTTGCCCTCCAGGAACTCCATCTCCGCGGCGCGCAGGGCGCGGTCGGCGGTGAAGACGGTGGCGAGCTTGGTGTCGAGGGGGTTGGTCATGGCGGCGGACACTTCGCCCACCGGGCCCCCCACGGTCAAGGCCCCGTAGGCGGAGGAAACGTCCCCCCCGGGGCTTTCCCTCGGGGCCCGAGCCGTGATAGTGACCGCGCCCCCGATGGACGTTCGCTGTTGAGCGTCCGGTCGGTCCTCGCTCCCGCGCCCAGCTCGCGGGGGCCAACGTGA
>CAIOSS010000645.1 GCA_903860995.1 uncultured delta proteobacterium
CAGCGACACGGAGTTGATGCAGTAGCGCAGCCCCGTGGGGGCGGGGCCGTCCTCGAAGACGTGGCCGAGGTGGCCGTCGCAGCGCGCGCAGTGCACCTCGTCGCGCTCCATGCCGAGGGAGGTGTCGACGTTGCGGGCGACGCGCCCCGGCGCCACCGGCCGGGTGAAGCTCGGCCAGCCGGTGCCCGAGTCGAACTTGTCCGACGAGCGGAAGAGCGGGGCGGCGCAGCCTGCGCAGAGGTACACGCCCTCCTCGTGGTGGTCCCAGTACTGCCCGGTGAAGGCGCGCTCGGTGCCCTGCTCGCGCAGCACACGGAACGCGTCCGGCGTGAGCCTCCGGCGCCACCCGTCGGCGGACAGCGTGAGGCGCTCGCCGATGGGGGGATCAGCCCCGCCGTCGCCCATGGTCACCCGCGCTGCACGCTCGGGCTGCGCGGCCGGCGCCCGCACGGAGGCCTCTCCCGCGCGGGGTGAGCCCGCCGCCCCGCGGGGCGCCGCACGGCTGCACGCCGCCGCAGTCGCCGCCCCGAGGACCCCCAGCAACCAGTCTCGTCGGTTCATGCCATGAGCTACGCCCGCGCCCGGCGATCGGATACAGCGCCCGCGTCTACTGGCTCCGTCGGCGCAGCCACCACGCGCCCGCGCCGACGACCGCGATCGCGGGGATGGCCTTCCAGACCCAGCTCCAGTCTTCGGGGGTCTCTGGCGCCTCCGGGGGCGGCGGCGCGGTGGCCGGGCCCGACCGCTCGGGCGCCGCGGGGGCGCCGTCGGTCCACCCCTCGTGACGGAGGATCGCGCGGTCGATGGTGGTGCCGTCGGGGCGGAGCGCCGCGATGTTCACCTGGTCGCGCTCGACGTCGACGCGCACGTAGTGGTGCTCCGACGCGAAGGAGCGGGTCATCGGCCTGCGCTCCTGGCGTCGGTACAGCGGGGCGCCCGCGCCGCCGCTCACGATGAAGCGAAGGCCCCCGTCGTCGCCGCGCTCGTACGCGTGGTCGTGCCCGGAGATCACCAGATCGACCCGGTGGCGGCGCAGGATCGCGTCGACGCCGGCCTGCGCGACGAGCTCGTTGTCGCCGTGCGGGCCCGACGAGCGCGGCCCCCAGTGCATCACCACGAAGAGCCAGTCGCGGGGGCCCTCGCGGCGCGCGCGGGAGAGCTCGCGGTCGATCCAGTCGCGGGCCGGGCCCGACCAGTCCTCGTAGGCGTTCGCGAGAACGAAGCGCGCGTTGGCGTAGCGCAGCACCGAGTTGAGCTCGTCGCTCGGGCCGCCCGGCGCGACGTGCACGAAGCGACGGTAGTTGTCGGTGCCGTTGGACAGGGGGACGGCGATCTCGTGGTTGCCGATCACCGGCACGAAAGGGGTCACCCGCAGCAGCGGGGCCTCGATGTCGAAGAAGCGCTGCCAGTCGCCGTCGTCGCGGCCGTCCTCCACGAGGTCGCCGGTGTGCACCACGAACTCCGGCGCCTCCCGGACGATGGCGTCGACCGCGGCGGCGTGGGGCCGCGCCTGGCTGCGCGTGTCGCCGTAGATCACGAAGCGGAACGGCACCGGCTCCGTCGGGGCCGTGCCGAAGGTGCCGCTCGCGGCCACGACGTCGGGGCCCGTGACCTCGTATCGGTAGCGGGTGCCCGGGCGCAGGCCGCTCAGGGTGAGCTCATGCAGGGTGACGTCCACCCCTGCCCGCGCGGTCACTGCGCCGTCGGCGAGGTCGCCGCCCGGGCCCTGCGGGACGGCCCGCACCTCCAGGCGCCCGGGGAGGCGCCGCTCGGCCAGCACCACGACGGAGTCCGTGCGCAGGTCCATGAGCCACGGGCCCTTGGCGAGCGGGTCGAGCGCCCAGGACCAACCCGGGAGCGCGAACGCCGCCAGCAACCACGCCGCCTGGGAGGGTTTCGTCACGGCGCGGGACACTAGCGTCATCCGCGGGGAGGGCTCCACCCCGATCGTGCGCGGGACGCCGCGCGCGCGCCGTGGTAGCGGAGCGCGCAGAGCCCGCCGAAGTGCCCCCGACGTCCGCCAGCACCCGCCGCCAGCGCCTCCAGGTCGACCGCGCCCTCGTCGCCGTCGCGGCCTTCCACCGTCGCTTCGACCCGCGCGCCGCGCTTGCTGCCGACCCGCTTCGCTTCGCCCACCGCTACGCCGACCCGGACGACCGCGCGCTCGTCGCGCTGCTCTCCGCGCTCATGGCCTTCGGGCGCATCGCCACCATCGGGCAGAAGCTGGAAGACCTCTGCGTCCGGCTGGGGCCGCGCCCGTCGATGGTCCTCCGCGACGACGACCGCGCCGCGCTCCACGAGCGCATGCGCGGGTTCAAGCACCGCACCTTCCGCGGCGCCGACCTGGCCGACCTGCTCTTCGCGCTCGGGGAAGACCTCCGTCGCGAAGGCCGCGTGCTCGCGACCCTGGAGCGCGCGTGGGAGGAGCGCCGTGAGCTCCGCGCCGCGCTCGTGCAGTGGGTGCACGGGCTCCGCGCGGCGGCGTGGCCGGGCGGCGCCGACCGCGCGCAGTCGCACCTCCTGCCCGACCCCGCGGGGCCGAGCGCGTCCAAGCGGCTGATGTTGTTCCTGCGGTGGGTGGTGCGGCGCTCGGGGGTCGACCTCGGGCTGTCGAGCATCCCCTCGTCAGCCCTGCTCATGCCCGTCGACGTCCACGTGCACCGCATCGCCAGGAACCTCGGATTCACCGACCGCACCGACGCCTCGTGGCGCACCGCCGAGGAGATCACCGCCGCGCTCCGGGGCCTCAGCGCAGACGACCCGGTGCAGTACGACTTCGCGCTCTGCCACCTGGGCATCAGCGGGCGGTGCCCCTCCAGCAACAAGCTCCCCGAGCGCTGCGAGGGCTGCGCGCTCCGCACCGTCTGCGTGCACTGGCGTTGAACCGCGGGCGCCGGGCTGGCAACGTACGCGCACCATGACGGGACTGGCTGAACGCGTGATCATCGACCACCTGCGCGGGGGTCGGCCCGCCCGCTTCTCCGTGCGGGGCAGCAGCATGTGGCCCGCGGTCCGCGACGGCGCCATGGTGTCGGTGACGCCCGCCGCGGTGCGCTCGCTCCGCGCGGGCGAGCTCGCCGCCTACGCCCGGGGCGGGGCGCTGGTGCTGCATCGGGTCGTGGCGGTGGGGCCCGACGGCCTGCGCTGCCGCGGCGACGCCCTTTCCCGGGACGATGCGCCGGTGCCCTGGGCCGACGTGCTCGGCCGCGCCGCGGTGATCGACCAGCGGCCGCTCGCCTGGCGCTGGCCGCGGGCGCGCGAGCTGCGGGCGCTGCTCCGCGCGGCGGCGGGTACTCTCCGCGCGGTGCTCGCGTGAGGCTCGACATCGCGGGTCTGCGCGTCCACGTCGCCGCCACGGGGCCCATCAACCCTCGCAACCTCGCGGTGCGCTTCGGCCAGTACGCGGCGCCCGACGACCTGCGCGCCGACGACCTGCGCCTCGAGGTCACCGTCGACCCTGCGTGGGCGCCGCCGCACCCCATCCGCAACCGCTACCCGGGCGTCGACTTCGCGCGCGACCCCGACGGCGCGCTCCGCTTTCTTCGCCCCGACGGCGAGACGATCGTGCGCCTGGGCCGGCACCGCGCCACCGCCATCACGCAGCCCACCATCGTCACCGACGACCCGATGGACGACATCACCCCCATCGACACGCCCCTGCGTCTGCAGCTCGCGAGCGAGCTCCCGGCGCACGACGGCGCGATGGTCCACGCCTGCGGCTACGCCGACGAGCGGGGGTCCGTGCTCTTCATCGCGCGCTCGGGCGGAGGCAAGACCACCACCGCGCGCAAGCTCCCCGACGCGCACGTGCTCTCCGACGACCTGGTCGCCGTGCGCCGCACCGCCGATGGCTGGGACGCCCACGCGCTGCCCTTCGTCGGCGAGTGGCGCCGGCCGACGGTGCCGCGGCGCGGGCGTCTGCGGGCGCTGGTCTTCCTCCGCAAGTCCGACGCGCTCTCGGTGTCGGTGTGCCCGCCTTCGGTCGCCTTTCCCGACATGCTCCAGGCCATGGTGTGGTTCGCGAAGGGCGACCCCGCCGCCGCCGCGCTGCTCGACCACGCGCACGACCTCATCGTGGCCGTCCCGTGCGTCGCGCTCGCCATCCCGCGCGAGCTGCCGGTGATGCCCCTGATCGACCGCTGGCTCGCGTGAACCTCGCGACCGACCTGCGCTTCGGCCCCGTCGCCCTTCGCGTCGAGGGCCCCGCGGTGCATCCCTTGCTGGACCCGCACCGCGCGCCCGCCGCCCCACGCGCTCGTCGTGTCGTGCTGAGCGTCGCCGACGCCCTCCCCGCTGGGACGCATCCCGCGACCGCGGACGTCGGCTTCGCGCTCGTCGCCCACGCCGACCACGACCACGTCACCCTCCGCGGTGACCCTGGACGGCCCACGCCCTGGCTCGCCGCGCTCTGCGAGATCGTCGCTCGCGACGCGCCCACCCACGGATGCCTGCTGCTGCACGCCGGCGCGGTGACCGTGGCCGGCGGAGTGGCCCTCCTGGTGGCGCCTCCCGGCGTGGGGAAGACCACGGCGGTGCGCGCCGCGGGCGAGCGGGCCTTCGCCTCCAACGCGGTGCTGCTCGACCTCTCCGTCGCCGGTGCGCCCGCGGTGTGGGCGATTCCCTTCACTCGCGAGCCTGCGCCCGAGCTGGAGTCCGCCCGATCCCTCGCGCTGGTGGCGGTTGCCTTCGTCCATCGCGCTCCCATGGCGACCGTTGAATGGATCGCCGGTCCGCTGGCAACCATGCGCCTGATGCCGCATGTCACGCGCCCTCGGGGCAACGACCCCCACGCTCGCGCCCGCAGCGAGTTCGCCCTCTCGCTGGGCGCTCGGACGGTCGCCCTGACGCTGGGCTTGCCCTGGGGACCGGGCTATCTTGATGCCCTCGACGCCGCCCTTCACCCGAAGACCAGCCCTGTATGAACGCCCAACGAACCATCCATCACGCCCGCGATGCCGTCTGGCGGCGCTACGACGATCAGGTCGCGGTCATCTCGCTCGACGCCAACCGGGTGCGGCTCTTCAACGCCGTCGGTAGCTTTCTCTGGGAGCGGTGCGACGGCGCAACCCTCGACTCGATGGTGGCCGCCGTCTGCGAGCGCTTCGCGGTCGATGAGGGCACCGCGCGGGTCGACGTCGAGGGCTTCGTCGACGACCTCGTCGCGCGCGGACTGCTTCGCCCGGAAGGCGGGGCGCCATGAATGGCGCGCAGCTGCTCCGTTCGCTCTCACTGCGCGAGGGGCGGCCGATGGGGGTGCACCTCCAGGTGGCCGATCGCTGCAACCACAGCTGTCACCATTGTTATCAGGTGCAGGGCGAGAAGGGCGAGCTCAGCTTCGACCAGCTCTGCCGCATCATCGACGGCATCGCGGACGCGGGGGTGTTCACGCTCAACGTGAGCGGCGGCGAGGCGACGCTGCGGCCCGACCTGCTCGACATCCTCCGCTACGCGCGCGGGCGGGGCTTCGCGGTTCGACTGTTCACCAACGCGTTCCTCATCGATGAGGCCTACGCTGATGCGCTGGCCGCCGTCGGGCTGCTCGAGGTCCACGTGAGCCTCTACTCGGGGGTCGCCGAGGAGCACGACGCGGTGACCCGCGTGCCGCACTCCTTCGAGCGCACCGTCGGGGCGATCACGGCGCTGCGTCGCCGGGGCGTGCGCGTGGTGCTGAAGACCCCCGCCACCACGCTGTCGGTGCGCGGCGCGTTGGGCGTCGAGGCGCTCGCGCGGGAGCTCGGGTGCGAGCACCAGGCGTCCACCGACCTCACGATGCGCGAAGACGGCGCCGACGCCCCCTGGGCCGTGCGCGTCACCCCGGAAGAGCTGCTGCGCCAGGGGATGCTGAGCCCCTGGGCGCCGTCCGCCGACGAGGCCCGCGCCCGCGCCGAGAAGCTCGAGAAGTACCCCTGCGGCGTCGGTCGATCGGGCCTCGTGGTGCTGCCCGACGGGCGCCTCCAGGCGTGCACCGACACGCCCAACATCCTCGCCGACCTCACCCAGGCCGGCCTCGCCGACGCGCTCCAGCAGGCGCCCGAGCGCGAGCTCTTCGAGGGCCTCACCTGGTCGCGGGTGCACGGCTGCCGCGACTGCGACCTGCTCCCGGCCTGCCACCGCTGCCACGCCACCGCGCTGCGCGAGGGCGGCGACTATCTCGGCCCATACGCCTCGGCGTGCGCCCGGGCCCGCGTGCGCTATGGCGCCGCGGCGGGCTCGCTGGAGGTGCTCCCGCCGTCGGCGGATTGCGCGCCCGGGCGCGACCCCGCGGTGGGCCCCTACGCCATCGTGGCGACCGGGGTCATCCGGCCGGTGCACGACGTGCGTACCCCCGCCGACGAGGCGTTGGCGCAGCGCTTTGCGTGGGTTCGTCCGCCGGTCGAGTCGGGCCTCGTCACCCTTCGGCGCAAGGCACCTTTGCAGTCGTCGGTCGCACAACCAAGCAGTGTGCCGCAGGTAGAGCGGGTGTGATAGAACCCGCGCCGTCGTTCGCTCCGACCAAAACTTCTCCCGGGGATTCACCATGACGTTTCGCGTTCGTCTGGGTCTGTTGCTTCCGTTTCTCGCCACTGCTGCCGTGGGCTGTTCGGATGGTCCCATCCCGCCGCCTGTCGACGCCGGGAGCGACGTCACCGACGTCGGGGGCGACACGGGCGCCGACACGGGCGCCGACA
>CAIOSS010000646.1 GCA_903860995.1 uncultured delta proteobacterium
ACACTCAACGAGGGAAGCGGGTGGGTCAGGGAGCCGGGGACGATTCGGCGCTGGCGGCGTCGCCGGAGGCGGGGGCGCTCGGGAGCGTCCCGTCCTCGTTCAGCTGCACGGTGACCTTCAGCGGGGCGAACGTCTGGATCCGGATCGGCTCGGGCAGCGGCGTCACGCCATAGGTCTCGAGGGCGCCCTGTCCGGCGAGGCGCACGACGTACTGGGCGAACGACAGGCCGAGGGGGTTCGCCGGGTCGTCGCACACCAGCAGGTGCGCGTAGCCGAGCACGGGCCAGCCGACCAGCGGCGCGCCCTCCCCCAGCACGATCTTGGACGACGCCAGGTCGAAGTTGCCCTCGACCGGCACGCCGCCCGTGGCCGGGCTCGCGAAGATGCTGCCGGTGGCCTCATCGACGGTGATCGCCGTGGCGCCGGCGCCGACCTTGTAGAGCTGGACGTCGTCGGCCGTGATGACGAGCTCCGACCCGTCCTCGAGCGTCACCGGGAGGTTAGCCATCGGGAGCACGTTGTTGAAGGCCTGGTACACCGGCAAGACGGCGATCGAGCTCTCGATCGCGGTCATCTCGAGGATCATGTCGGTGGCGGTCGGGAAGGTCTGGGTGCCCTCGAGCACTCCGACGGTCCCTGCGGTCCAGACCTCGGGGGCCTCCTGCGCCAGCCACGCGGTCATGGCCTCGACCGAGCCCTGCGGAGTGTCGACGCTCATGAGCGTGAAGGGCGGCAGGGCCGTGAAGTCGAAGCCCTCGTTGGCGGCCGCGATCGCGGGGTCCTCCCACGAGGTGATCGTGCCGGTGAGGATCCCGGCCACGACCTCCGGAGTCATGACGACTCCCTCGAGGCCGATGACGTTGTAGGCGATGGTCACCGGGTAGGCGAAGGCCGGGACGACGATCGCGCTGCCGTTCGGGCAGCTGGTCGCCTCGAAGGCATCGATGTCGGCCTGCGTCGGGGTCTTGTCGACGAGTGCCACCGGGGCGGCCTCGCCCGTGGGCACCTCGAGCACGGTCTGCTCCGGGCACACTCCGCCGAGGCCGAGACCGACGGCATCCATCGACCCCGTCAGCGTCTCCGGTACCGACACCTGGGTCTCACCCGTCTGGCAGACGATCTGCGCTTCCGCCTGGGCGGCCAGCACATCCGGGGGAAGGGGCGGCGTGCAGGCCGACAGGGCCAGCACAGCCGCTCCGACGAACGAGGTGAGGACGATGCCTCGGACCTTGACGGAACGAGACATCGTCCTCACCTTCACTGCTCGGTACTTCGGGGTTGCTGTGGTTCGGTCGTGCTACTTGATGAGCTGGACGAGCTGACGGGCCTTGGCGAGCACCTTGCCCGCCACGGGCACGTAGCCCAGCGAGGCTGCACGCGACGGGCCGCACTTGGCCAGCGTGTAGTCCCAGAACTGACGGACGCCGAGGCCGTTCGGGCCCTTGCCGTCCGTGCGGGCCAGCGCGTAGCTGAAGATCGAGATCGGGTAGGCACCCGAGACCGCGAGCTTGTAGTTCAGCGTCACGAGGCCGTTCGCGGCGACGTTGGTCTGGTTGGCCAGGTTCTTGGCGGCCGAGGCAGACGACGGCGCGATGAACTCGCCCTTGGCGTTCTGGATGCGTGCCGACGGGTAGCCCTTGGCGTCACCGAGGTCGACGTAGCCGATGGTGCCCTCCTTGGCGATCACGTTGGCCATGACGCCGGAGTTGCCCTTGCCCGCGACCGAGTTGGCCGGGGGCTTCCCACCCGGGAACGCGGTGCCC
>CAIOSS010000647.1 GCA_903860995.1 uncultured delta proteobacterium
GGGGGTCGGAGTGGGACGAGATCGCTTGAATTCTCGCTCATTGCTCCCCCTCTCCATTCATGGAGAGGGGGCTGGGGGGTGAGGTCGCTGAACGCGTACCAGACGCGTTGGAGAACCGCTCTAAGGGGAGCACCCGCCCAGGCTCACAGCCGGCGGCGCTCAGCGCGGGGGCGGCGCGGTGATGGGTCCGCCCAGGCGCTCGCGGAAGCGCACCGTGTCGTTGATGACGAAATCCAGCGTCACCGGGGTGTTGGCCCCGTAGGTCGCGCGCGTCACGTAGAGCCCGCGCTCGGCCTCCTCGCGCACCGTCTCGACGTCGACGCCCGGGCTCGCGCGCACGGTGATGTTCGCGTAGGGGTAGGCCCGGCCCGAGGCGTCGCGCAGGCGGATCGCCACCGGCCCGGTTCCGCCTGACGGCCGCCACGGGGACTCCAGCCGCACCTCGTGGAGCACCTCGCCGGCCTGCTCGGCGGAGATCGCCACGCGGGAGGGGCTGCGCATGTCCTCGGTGGTGGCGCACAGCAGCACGTGGGCTCTCCCCGGCACCAGGGCGTAGGACACGCCGGAGGGGAGGGCGGTGTCGTCGAGGCGGCAGAAGAGACCCTGCGGGACGAAGACCTCCGCCCCCCGCCCGGGGCCGCTGGGGATCACCCGCGGCGCGAAGATCTGGAAGCGCTGCACCGCGGACGAGTGGCTCTCGTAGCGCTCGGCGTCGACGCTCACCACGCGCGCGAAGTACTCCCCCTCCGGGAGGCGCTCGGCGGCGAACCGGGTCTCGCCGGCGTCGACCTCGCGCTCGAAGACGAGGTCCTCGAAGGCGGCGTCGCGGCTAAGGGTCTGCACCCAGCGGCGAGGGGGATGGTGCTGGCGCGGCGGCGCGGCGTAGCGGCCCTCGACGGAGGCGGCGCCGTCGAGGGTGATCACCCGCGTCGGCAGGGCCTGGGTCCACACCGGCGACCGCGGGATGCGGATGGGGGGATAGGCCGCCACGCCGGGCCGGGCGTCGTCGACGCGCGTGGCCGTGCCCTCGCCGATGAAGAAGCTCCGCGGACCGTCCGAGACCCTGGCGCGGCCTCGGTAGGCGACCACCCGGGTGGTCTCCGAGGAGTCGACGTGCACGCGGTACTCGCCGCGGGTCATGGTCACCGTTCCGCCGGGGGTGCGCAGCGAGAGGGCCGCGTCGGGCGCCGGGGAGGCGGGCTGCACCAGCACCCGCACCGCGCCGCGCGAGAGGGTGGGCTCCCGCGGGGACCCGCCACCGGTGGCCGCGGCGGGCAGCGCCACGACGGACTGCTGCTCGATCTGGAGGTCGCCCAGGCCCGGGAAGCGGAGCGTGGCCTCGGCGTCCTGGCGGGTCGTGACCTGGGCGCCGGGCGGGAGCGCCTGGGCGGTCGCGGGGTGCGCTCCGCCGGGGCCGCGCTCGCCCGACACGTCGACGCGGTTGCGCACGTTGAGGAGCTGCGCCGCGCCCGGGCTGGGGGCGGGTCGCGGCTGGGGCCACGCGGGCGAGGTCGAGGCGACGATCGCGAGGGCGCAGGCGGCGCGCGGCCACCCGGAGCGGCAGGAGGTCATGAGCGGTCACTCCCTTTCGGCGGGTGACATATCACGACCGCACATCGCCGCGTTGCGCCGCCCGAACCCGTGCGTGTAGGGTGCCGCCCGTGACACGGACTGTGCTTCTCGGTGGCCGGGTGATCGATCCGTCGACGGGCCGCGACGAGGTCGCGGACGTCATCATCGAGGGCGAGCGCATCGCCACCGTAGGGCCGATGGCCGCGGCCGCCATCCGCGCCGACGAGCGCGACACGGTCATCATCGACTGCGCCGGGCGCTGGGTGACGCCGGGCTTCGTCGACCTGCACGCCCACCTGCGCGAGCCGGGGCTCGAGTACAAGGAAGACATCGCGTCGGGCACGCGCGCCGCCGCCGCGGGCGGGTTCACCACCGTGTGCGCGATGCCCAACACGAAGCCCGTCAACGACAACCGGGCCATCACGGAGATGATGGTCGCCAAGGGGCGCTCGCACGGCATCGTCAACCTGCACCCCATCGGGGCGATCACCCGCGGGCTCGCGGGCCGTGAGCTCGCGGAGATGGCCGACCTGCGCGACGCCGGCTGCGTGGCCGTGAGCGACGACGGGCGCTGCGTCACCGACGCGGGCGTGATGCGCCGCGCCCTGGAGTACGCCCGCACCTTCGGCCTCGTGGTGGTGCAGCACGCCGAGGACCACGCGCTCACCGCGGGCGCCCAGATGCACGAGGGCAGGGTGTCCACCCGCCTCGGGCTCAAGGGGTGGCCCCGCGTCGCCGAGGACCACATCGTCGCCCGCGACGTCCTGCTCACCCAGACCACCGGCGCGGCCTACCACGTCGCCCACGCCAGCACCGCGGGCAGCGCGGCCATCGTGCGCGAGGCCAAGTCGCGCGGGCTCACCGTCACCGCGGAGGTCACGCCGCATCACCTCACGCTCACCGACGAGGCCGTGCTGGGCTACCGCACGCACTGCAAGGTCAACCCCCCGCTGCGGGAGCAGTCGGACGTCGACGCGATGATCGACGCGCTCGCCGAGGGCACCATCGACTGCGTGGCCACCGACCACGCGCCCCACGCCGAGCGCGAGAAGGACTGCGAGTTCGCTGAGGCGCCGCCCGGCATGCTGGGCCTGGAGACCTGCCTGCCGCTGCTGCTCGACCTCGTGCGCAAGGGGCGCATCTCCGTGGGGCGGGTGATCGAGTCGCTCACCACCTCGCCCGCGCGGGTCTTCGGGCTGCGCACGCCGTCGCTGCGGGAGGGGTCGCGCGCCGACGTGGTGGTCATCGACCCGGAGGCCGGGTGGACGGTGCACGCCGCGCGGATGCAGTCGAAGTCCAAGAACACCCCCTTCGAGGGATGGGCCGTGACGGGCCGGGTGACGCGCACCTTCGTGGCGGGCCGCGAGGTCTTCCGCCACGCCGACGAAGCGGTGTAGAGAGCGGCACGATGCACGCGGTGGTTCCACGGTCGGGGGTGCGGTACGAGCTGACGCTGGTCCAGGGGGCCGAGGCCGAGGCGCGCTACGACGCCGCGGTGTTCACGTCCGAGCACACGGGCCGCGCGCGGGTGATCATCCGCCGCGACGGCGCCTCCCTCGACGGCCCCGCGGAGGACATCGCGGAGGCCCACGTCGCGCAGCTTCTCGCCCTCGCGAAGACCCTCGGCAAGCGGGAGGACGCCCCGTGGCCGCGTCGCATCAACCGATGGCGCTCGCCCGGCGTCCGCTGATCGCCCTCGGCCTCGCCGCGCTCGCGCTCCCCGCGGCGGCGGGCGCGCAGACCCACGCCGACCCGGAGGTGGCGCTGGTCACCATGGGGCCCGGCGACGACGTGTTCTCGCGCTACGGCCACGCGGCCCTCTGCGTGCGCGACGAGATCTCCCCGCAGGGCCGCTGTTACAACTACGGCACCGCGGACTTCACCACCTACGAGGCGCTCCTCTGGGCCGTGCTCCGGGGCACCGCGCGCTTCTGGGTGTCGGTGGTCGACGAGCCCGCGACGATGCAGCAGTACGCCCGCATCGAGGACCGCACGGTCTGGCGCCAGGTGCTCCCGTACCCCGCCGAGGCGCGGCGTCGGCTGGTGGCCCGGCTCTCCCTCGACGCCCTCCCGGAGCACCGGTACTACGTCTATCACCACTACCGGGACAACTGCACCACGCGCATCCGCGACCACCTCGACGCCGTCTCCGAGGGGTCGCTCTCCACCGCGCGCGCCGTGTCCACCCCGCGCACCTGGCGCGAGCGCACCCTGGAGGGCCTCGCCAGCGACGCGCGCCTGCTCGGCCTCGCCGAGCTCCTCCTCGGGCGCCCCCTCGACGCGACCATGAACCGCTGGGAGGAGATGTTCCTGCCGGCGGTGCTGCGCGAAGAGGTGCAGCGGGCCAGCGGCGTGGCCCCCGTCGCCGTGTCCACCCGGGTGCGCCCCGTCGAGCCGGGCGAGCCGGGCCGCGGGATCGGCCTCCTGGCCGCGCTCAGCGGGGCCCTCGGCCTGCTCGGCCTCGGGGCGGGGCAGCGCCGCTCGCGGGCCCTCTCCCTCGCCGCGCGCGGGCTGTTGGTGGCCGCGCTCACCCTGCTCGGGGCGCTGGTCTGGGGCATGGCCGCGGCCTCCGCCCTCCCGGAGCTGCACACCAACCTCATGGTGCTGGTGCTCACCCCCACCGACCTCGCGCTGGCCTGGTCGGCGAGCTGGTCGCGCTACGCCGCCGCGCGCCTCGTGGGCCTCGTGCTGGTCATCGCCGCGTGGACCCTCGGGTCCATCTCCCAGGTCGCCGTCGGGGTGGTGGCCATCGGGGCGCTCCTCGCCATCGGGGCCTTTGCGCGGGCCGACGAGTCGCTCCCGCAGAGCTGGTAGCGAAGCCCCCTCCGACACTATGGTCGGTGGCGTGGACACCGAACCCCTCTCAGGCTCCGTGCACGACACCTTCGCGGTGCGGCGGCTCGGCCCGTGCCGCGTGCCCTCGCCCCTCGACCTGTCGGTCATCGCCGGCGATTTCATCCCGGACTACACCGACGACCTCGCGCGGGTGCTCGTGCCGGTGGACTACAACGCCGGGGCGCCGCCGGTCATCGCGGGCTTCGAGCGCGCCGGGGCGCGGCAGCACCTGTTCTTCGATCCGGCGCAGACCCGCGCGGCCATCGTGACCTGCGGCGGGCTCTGCCCGGGGCTCAACAACGTGCTGCGCTCGATGGTGCTCCAGCTGCACCACAAGTACCGGGTCCGCGAGGTGCTCGGGTTCCGCTACGGCTTCGAGGGGCTCAACCCCGCGACGGGCGTCCCCCCGATCACCCTCGACCCGTCGGCCGTGCGCGACGTGCACCGCCACGGCGGCTCGATGCTCGGCCTCTCCCGCGGCCAGCAGGACATCGGGATGATGGTCGACACGCTCCAGCGCCACGCCGTCGACATCCTCTTCTGCATCGGCGGCGACGGCACCCTCCGCGGCGCCCACGCCATCGCCGAGGAGTGCCTGCGCCGGGGGCTGCCCCTCGGCGTGCTCGGCGTGCCCAAGACCGTCGACAACGACGTCTCGTGGGTCGACAAGACCTTCGGCTTCGACACGGCCGTCGACGTCGCGCGGCAGGCCATCGACGGCGCGCACTCCGAGGCCCGCGGGGCGCGCAACGGCGTCGGCATCGTGAAGCTCATGGGCCGCGAGGCGGGCTTCATCGCCGCCGCCGCCACGCTCGCCAGCGAGGACGTGAACTTCTGCCTCATCCCGGAGGTGCCCTTCGAGCTCGACGGCCCGCACGGGCTGCTCGCCTGCCTCGAGCGCCGCCTCGCCGAGCGCGGCCACGCCGTCATCGTGGTGGCCGAGGGCTGCGCGTCGCGCCTCGCCGACGCCGGCACCCAGCGCGACGCCTCGGGCAACCTGCGCTACGCCCACGGCGCGTCGGACGTCGGGCCCTTCCTGCGCGACGCCATCACCGCCCACCTGCACGCGCGCAAGGTCGGGGCGACGGTGAAGTACATCGACCCGAGCTACATGATCCGCTCCGGGGCGGCCAACGCCTCCGACGCCATCTTCTGCAACGAGCTCGCGCGCCACGCCGTGCACGCCGGGCTGGCGGGCCGCACCGACGCCGTCGTCGGGCGCTGGCACCGGCGCTTCACGCACGTGCCGTTGGCGCTGATCACGGGCGAGAAGAAGCGGGTGGACCCGGACGGGGCCCAGTGGCTCTCGGTCATCGAGACCACCGGGCAGCCGCGGCTCACCAACGCGGTGGCGTAGGGGCCCGCGGCTCCACTCGTGAAACCTGGACGGATCCGTGCGAGGGTTGGCACCCGCTCGCTGGTCGATGGCCGCCGGTCGCACCAGCCCCCCTCCGCTCGCTTGCCGCCAGGGATTCACAGAATGGAACGACTGCGAAGACTGGGACTTTTCTCGCTGCTGGCGGCGTCGGTGGGGTGCGCCGATGACGCGGCCGTCGACCCGTTCGCGGGGCCGGTGCCCGCGCAGTGTCCGGTCACGTCGACCGAGCAGTCCATGGTGATGACGAAGCTCGTGCTCCTGCGTCAGAGCGCGCCGGGCATCTCCGATGGATTCAACCTCGACGGACGCGTCAGCGGCGCCGACGACGCGCTCTCCTGCCGTCGGCGCGACCTGACGAACCCCGACGGTACGGCGGGAGTCGACAACCAGCTCTCGCTGCTGGTGCCCGCGCTCGACACCGCGACCGCCGGCGCCCTCGACGCGGCGATCCAGGGTGCGATCAACAACGGCCAGATGATGTTGGCCGTCTCCATCGAGGGCCTCGACGACCGCCTCAACGACCCGTGCGTGACCGTGGTGTTCCGGCGCGTGCAGGGCAGTCCGTTCGTCGGGAGCGATGCCCGCATCGACCCCGGCCAGACCTTCGACACGATCCGCGAGGAGCCCGTCAGCCGCGTCACGGGGCGCATGCGCAACGGCGTGATCGAAGCCGGGCCCTTCGCGCTCGGACTGCCGGTCGCGGTGCTCACGGCGCGCTTCGTGATCCCCATCCAGAACGCGCAGTTGCGCATCCGCTGGCGAGCCGACGACACCTTCGAGGGCCTTGTGGGTGGCGGGATTCCTGCCGCCGGAATGATCGCCGCCACCGAGACCCTGGTCATCGGGTCGGACCTGATGGGGCTCGTGCGGAGGTTGATCCTGTCGATCACCGACCTCGATCCCGACGAGGACGGAAACTGCCGGTCGTTCTCGGCGGCGGTGGCCTTCGAGGGGCGCGCCGCGTTCGTCAACCCGTAGCGGGCGCTCCGCTCAACCCGTCACATCCCCTGCGGCGAGGTCTACTCCGTCGCGGAGGGAGAGCTCCCCTCGCGCCGCTTCTTTCACGAATCTGTCAAGGCCCCCAAGCGCCGGTGCGCGTCGACGCGAGAAGCTTCGTCGACCCGCGCGGCGGATCGGGGACCTCGGCGCCTTTCCCATGCTGCGCCGCGGGCGCATCGTGCCCGGCGCCATGACCAGCTCCCTCGACCTCACCCGCCAGCGCCGCGAGCTCGACGCCACCCACGACCGCGGCCGCGTCGCCCGCGCGCACGACCTGCGCGTCGCGGCGCCCGCCCTGATGGAGGTCGGGCTGTAGTCTCAACGCCAATGCCCCCCCGCGGTGGCGTTGACCGCCGCGGCGCCCTCGCGGGATCTTCTCCCGCGATGAAGCCCTCTGCGTCCGAGCCCGGCGCCCCGGCCGTCGAAGCGCCGCCCGATCGTGACGCCCTCGCGCGCGCCCGGGGCGAGTGGCTCCGCCGCGTCGAGGCGGAGTACCGCTCGTCGGTCATCACCCAGCACCTCACGCTCTGGCTCACCCAGGCCGGGGCCTCGCCCGACCTCCTGCATGCCGGGCTGCGCATCGCGGCCGACGAGCTCGACCACGCCGACCTCTCCATGGCCGTGTACCGCGCCGCCGGGGGCACCGGCACGCCGCAGCTGGCGCGCGAGTCGTTGGAGCACCCGAAGCGCTCGGGCGACCCGCTGGAGTGGGACATCACCCGGGTAGGCCTGGACGTATTCTGTCTCGGCGAGACGGTGGCGGTGCCCTTGTTCCGGTACCTCCGGGAGGGGTGCGAGGAGCCCGCGGCGAAGGCCGCGCTCCGGCGCATCCTCGGCGACGAGGTGCGCCACCGGGACTTCGGGTGGACCCTGCTGGACGCCATGCTCGACGGCCCGCTCGGGCCCGAGCTGCGGGCGCTGGTGGCGCGCGAGCTGCCGGGCTGCTTCGCGCGCATCCGGGCGAGCTACGCCCCGGCCTTCGCCGCGGCGCTCACGGAGGTCTCCCCGGAGGACCGTCGCTGGGGCCTCATGCCCCCCGCCCGCTACGCCGAGGTTGTGGAGAAGACCCTCCTCCGCGACTGGGTGCCGCGCTTCCGCGAGCGGGGCATCGACGCCCGCGCCGCGTGGGACCGAGTCGGTCACTAGCTGGCCATCCGACCGCGGCGTCTGCTACTCCCCGCGGTAACACCCCAATGCGCGTCATGAAGTTCGGCGGCACCTCCGTCGGTGATCCCACCCGCATCGCCAACCTGTGCGACATCGTGAGCCGCTCGCTGCCCCGCCGGCCCGTGGTGGTCGTCAGCGCGGCCTCGAAGGTGACCGACATGCTCCTCACCGCGGCGCGCCACGCCAAGGAGGGCCGCGTCGACGCCTCTCCCATCGAGGCCCGGGTCACGGCGCTGCTCTCGGCCTTCGACCTCGACCCGGCCATCGTGCAGCGCGAGCTCGCCGGGCTGCGCGCGGCCCTGGAGGCCATCGCGGCGCGGGGCGACGGCTCGCTCGAGCTCCTCGACGCCGTGGCCTCCTTCGGCGAGCGCATCTCCGCCCGCGGCATCGCGGCGACGCTGCGCAAGCGCGGGGTCGACGCCGTGCACGCCGACGCCTTCGACCTCGGGATGCTCACCGACGCCAACTTCGGCGGCGCCGAGCCGCTGCTGGAGAGCGGCGACCTGCTGCGCGCGGGCGTCACGGCGCTGGTCGACGAGGGCAAGGTGCCGGTGGTGACGGGCTTCATCGGGCGCACCCTCGACGGGCGGGTGACCACCCTCGGGCGCGGCGGCAGCGACTACTCCGCGGCCATCGTCGGGGCGGCCATCCACGCCGACGAGATCGAGATCTGGACGGACGTGCCCGGGGTGATGTCCGCCGATCCGCGGGTGGCGCCCGACGCGCGCACCATCCCGGTGCTGTCCTTCCACGAGGCCGCCGAGCTCGCGTACTTCGGCGCGAAGGTGCTGCACCCGAAGACCATCCACCCCGCCGTGAAGCGGGGCATCCCGGTGCGGGTGAAGAACACCTTCGAGCCCGAGCACCCCGGCACGGTGATCACCGCCGAGGGCGACCGCGAGGCGCGCGGCGTGCGGGCGCTCGCCCACAAGCGCGGCATCCGGAGCGTCAACGTGGTGTCCACCCGGATGCTCCTGGCGCACGGGTTTCTCGCGAAGATCTTCGAGGTCTTCGCGCGGCACCGGGTGGTGGTCGACCTGGTGAGCACGAGCGAGGTGTCGGTGAGCTGCACCGTCGACCGGGAGGACGGCCTCGACGGCGCCGTGCGCGAGCTGCGCACCTACGGCGAGGTGACGGTCACCGCCGACCACACCCTGGTGTGCGTCATCGCCGCGGGCCTGCTCGACGACCCGAAGCCCTGCGCGCGCATCTTCGCCGTGCTGGCCGAGGAGAACATCCCCGCGCAGCTGCTCTCCATGGGCGCGAGCGCCATCAACCTGAGCCTCCTGGTGCCTGACGCCCACGGCGAGCGGGCCGTGCGCTCGCTGCACCGGGCCCTCTTCTCGGAACACTCATGAACACTCCCCCCTGGCACTCCTGGCTCGGCCCGCGGCGCGCCCGCCGCCTCTGCGATCGCTTCGGCACGCCCCTGTACGTCTACTCCGCGCCGGTGCTGCGCAACCGCTGCCGGGCCCTGCTGCGGGCCTTCCCGGGGGTCGGGCTGCGCTACGCCATGAAGGCCAACGCCAACCCGTCGCTGCTGCGCATCGTGCGCTCGATGGGCCTCGGGGTGGACACGGTCTCGCCCTGGGAGGTGCAGCTCGCGCTGGAGTGCGGCTTCCGCAAGGCCGAGATGATCTACTCGGGCAACAGCCCGAGCGACGACGACCTGCGCGCCGTGCACCGCGCGGGGGTGCTCATCAACCTCGACGCGCTCTCGTCGCTGCACCGGTACGGGCGGATGTTCAGCGGGTCGCGGGTGTCGCTGCGGGTCAACCTGGAGGTCGGCGGCGGGCACCACCCGCACGTCGTCACGGCCGGGCCCGACAGCAAGTTCGGCCTCGCGCCCGAAGACCTCCCCGAGGCCAGGGCCATCGCGGCGCGCCACGGGCTGCGCATCGTCGGGCTGCACCAGCACATCGGGTCGGGCATCTTCGACCCGCAGCTCTTCCTCGACGCGCTCGACCCCCTGCTGGCCTTCAGCGAGGCGCTGCCCGACCTGGAGGTGCTCGACGCGGGCGGCGGCTTCGGCGTGCCGTACCGCCCGGAGGAGTCACCCCTCGACCTCGCGGGCCTCGGGTCGCGGGTGATGACCCGCTTCCGCGCCATGCAGAAGGGCCGCAAGAAGCCGCTGAAGTTCCTGCTGGAGCCCGGGCGCTACGTGGTGGCCGAGGCCGGGGCGCTGCTCACCCAGGTCACGACCCTCAAGCGCACGCGCGACCGGGTGTTCATCGGCGTCGACTCGGGGATGCACCACCTCATCCGGCCGGCGCTCTACCAGTCGTACCACCCGGTGAGCATGGTCCCGCTGCGCGACGGCGCGGCGCTGCGGAGCTTCATCGTGGGGCCCATCTGCGAGAGCGGCGACGTGCTCGCCGAGGAGCGGATGATCCCGATGCCCGAGGAGGGCGACCTCGCCATCGTGGGCAACGCCGGGGCCTACGGCTACGCGATGGCGTCGCACTACAACCTCCGGGCGCGTCCCGCGGAGGTGCTCATCGACCAGGGCAAGGCGTCGTTGATCCGCGCGCGGGAGAGCTACCGCGACGTGGTGCGCCGGCGCGACCTCCGGGCGAAGCAGTAGCAGGGCCAACGGGGGGCCCCGACCGGGGCGCCGCTACCGCCGCCAGGTGCGGCCCGCGGGGCCAGACTTCAGCCCGCGCTGCTCCAGCACCAGCGAGCGGTAGGTGGTGCCGCGCTCCTTCGGGAGCAGCTTGTACAGAACCATCCCCGCGGCCTCGGCGTCGTCGGTCGCGCGGTGGGCGTTGGACAGGTCGACCCCCAGTCGCAGCGAGACCTCCCCCAGCTTGAAGCCCTTTACCCCGGTCTGTAATGCCCGGGCCCAGACCAGCGGGTCGAGCCACTCGGTGCCGCGCAGGGCGGGCGGCGTCGCGAGGGTCTTGGTGACCTCCACCCCGGCGCGCACCAGCTCGGAGCGGATGAAGCCCCGGTCGAAGCCGGCGTTGTAGGCCAGCGGGATGCGCCCCTGGAGCAGCTCCAGGATCTTCGGCGCCAGCTGCTCGAAGGTGGGCTGCCCCTTCACCTGCGCGTCGGTGATGCCGTGCACCGCCGCCGCGTCGGCGGGGATGGGGATGCCCGGGTTGACCAGCATGCCGTAGCGCCCCTCGACCACGCCGTCGCGCAGGTGCACCACGGCGATCTCCACGATGCGGTCGCCGCGGCCCGGGTCGCGCCCGGTGGTCTCCGTGTCGATCGCCGCGATGGGCAGCGTGTGCCACGGGGCGTCGGGGTCGAGCTCCTCCGCCAGCCCGAGCTGCGCGGGCGGCGCCGTGCGGAGGAAGGGCATGATCCCCGGGTACGGGAGCCCTGTGGGGAAGCATGAGTTCACCTTCGAGCCGTGTGCCATGGTCCGCATCGCAGCACGCCGCGGGGGCCTCTGCCAACTTCGTCGATGAACTCCAACGCCCCCGTTGGCGCTGACCGACGACCGGCCGCCGTGCCCGCAGGTTGAAACCCGCGGCGATGGGCTCATCGGCACCTTGAAAGGGGTGGGCGCGAGGCCTACGCGGCGCCCGCGCGGGCCATCATCAGCCCGCGGATCTCCGCGCGCTCGTCTGGCGCGAGCAGGCCCCAGCCGGGCTCGTAGCCGAAGACCTCCGGCGCCGACACCGACTTGAACCCGTCGATCAGCTCGATGCGGTCGAGGCCCACCAGCGCGGGGTGCCACTCGCCGCAGGCGTGCGAGAGCGACAGCATCTCCTTGCGCAACGTCAGCAGGTAGTTGGCGAGGCGCGCGGCCTTCAGCGTCGGGTCGAGGCCGCCCATCAGCCACTCGCTCTGCGTCGCCACCCCGGTGGGGCAGTTGCCCGTGTGGCACTGCTGCGCCTGGATGCACCCGATGGAGAGCATCGCCTCGCGGGCCACGTTGATGAGGTCGCAGCCCAGCGCCATGGCCAGCATCCCCTGCTCCGGGAAGCCGAGCTTCCCCGAGCCGATGAACACCACCTTCTCGTGCATCCCCCGCTCGGCGAAGCATCGGTACACCGACGCGAAGCCCAGCTTGAAGGGCATCGAGACGTGGTCGCTGAAGGCCAGCGGCGCCGCGCCCGTCCCCCCTTCGCCGCCGTCGATGGCGATGAAGTCCGGCGCCCGCTTCGTGACGTCCATCTTGGTCGCCAGCTCGCGCCAGAACCCGAGGTCGCCGACGGCGCTCTTGATGCCCACCGGCAGGCCCGTGGCGTCGGCCAGGCGCTCGATGAAATCGAGCATGGTGTCGACGTCCGAGAAGGCCGAGTGCGACGCCGGAGAGATGCAGTCCTGCCCCAGCGGGACCAGCCGGATCTTCGCGATCTCCGGGGTGATCTTCTCCTTGGGCAGCACGCCCCCGAGGCCCGGCTTGGCGCCCTGCGACAGCTTGATCTCGATGGCCCGCACCTTCGCCGACGCGACGCTCTCCAGGAAGCGCTCCATGGAGAAGGCTCCCTTCGCGTCGCGGCACCCGAAGTACCCCGTGCCGATCTGCCAGAGGATGTCGCCGCCGTGCCGGTGGTGGTCGCTGATGCCCCCTTCGCCGGTGTTCTGCCAGGCGCCCGCGAGGCCGACGCCCCGGTTGATGGCCTCGACGGCATTGCGGCTGAGCGAGCCGTAGCTCATCGCCGAGGTGTTCACGATCGAGGTCGGGCGGAAGGCGTGCTTGCGCTGCCGGTGCCCGCCGAGCACCTTGGCCGCAGGGCACTGGTACTCCTTGTCGTAGTGCGCAGAGCCCGGCGCCGGGGAGCTCACCGGGAAGGCGCTCTGCCGGATGATGATGTACCCGGGCGTCTGCTCGAGGTCGTTGTCCGTGCCGAAGCCGAAGTAGTTGTTCTCCTTCTTGGACGACGCGTAGATCCAGCGGCGCTGGTCGCGGGAGAAGGGCCGCTCCTCGTCGTTGCCTGTGACGATGTACTGCCGCAGCGGGCCGCCGAGCTCCTCGGCCAGGTAGCGGAAGCGTCCGACGATGGGGAAGTTGCTCACGATGGCGTGGCGGCGCTGCCGCCGGTCGCGCATCCCGAGGATCACGGCCAGGCTGATCACCCCCGCGGCGGACATCAGATAGAGCGGGACATCCATAGGTCCCACGGATGTATCACGGCGCGCGGCGAGGGTCGGGCGGTGGGAAGGGGGCTCCCGATCATGCTAGTCGGACACCAGTGCCATGAACGTGTTGAGCCTGCGTAGGAGCCCGAAGTCGCACGGGGTCGATGGCCCCGTGGTGGTGGTGGTGATGGACGGCGTCGGCGTCGGCGCCGAAGACGAGGGCAACGCCGTGTGGCTCGCGCGCA
>CAIOSS010000648.1 GCA_903860995.1 uncultured delta proteobacterium
GCGGAGGCGGCGGAGCTGCGCGGCGACCACGGTCTGCGTGTACGCGAGGGCGCGCGGCCCGATGAGGCCGAGCGCGACGAAGGCCCCGAGGCGGGCCGAGCGCCGTAGCGCGGGGCTGGCGTGGGCGAGCGCGTCGAGGGCCTCCAGCCGGTGGCCCGCGAGCAGGTGCTGGGTGACCCGCTGGGCCTCGTAGTGCGCGAGCATCCGGGGCTCGTGCGCGCGGAACACCTCCGCCCACCCGCGCAGCACGGCGTCGGCGTCGGCGGCCCCGTCCGCCGCGTCGCGCAGCTGGCGGCGGGCGAGCGCGGCCGGGGCGGAGGCCGTGATCCGGTTGGTCGCGTCGGTGTGGATCAGCACCACGCGGTCGACGCACATCCAGAAGCGCCAGCGGGTCGCGGCGGCGAGGTGGAAGCTGCTCTCGTAGGCCCGGCCGCCGGGGTATCGCAGCACGCCGAAGACCTCGCGGCGGTAGCAGTTGAACCACTCGCTCACCCGGCGCGTCGCGATGAAGTGCAGGTACGCAGGGAGGTCGAGGAGCACGGACTCCGTCGGGGTGGGGTCGGGGGTGTCGGGGCCGCGGTCCCAGCGGCAGACGGTGGTGACGTTGCCGACGTCGGCGGGCGCGGCGTCGCAGCGCGCGGCGAGCCGGTCGAGCCCGCCGGGGAGCAGCTCGAAGTCGCTGTCGAGCATGACCATCCAGCGCCCGCGGGCCGCGGCGATGCCGGCGTTGCGCGCCTCGCAGACCCCGCGGTTGACGGCCTGGCGCACCAGGCGCACCCGCGGGTCGCCGAGGGCCTCGATCACCGCGCCCGTGTCGTCGGTCGAGCAGTCGTCGATGACGATCACCTCGTAGTCGTCGCGCCCCGACGCGAGCACGCTGCCCACCGCGCGGAGGATCATCCCCGCGCGGTTGTAGGTCGGCACGATCACGCTGAAGCGGAGGTCGGCGGAGGGGAGGGCGGGGTCGTGGTCTGTCATCGGAGGGGTTGAGCGGGACCTTACCGCGGCGGAGACCCTACTTCGCGGCGGGAGCGAGCGAGGCGAGGCAGCGGCGCACGTCGTCGACGTGGGCGTCGATGTCAAACTCGTGGTGGAAGACGCCGCGGATGACGCCCGCCGCGTCGATGACGTAGGTGACCCGCTTCTGGAAGGGGATGAGCCCGCCGAGGCGCTTCACGGAGAAGGCCGAGGCCATCTCGCCGTCGGGGTCGGCGACGAGCTCGTACTGGAGCCTGTGCTTCGCGATGAAGGCCTTGTGGGTCTCGACGTCGTCGCGGCTCACGCCTACCACCCGGGCCCCGCCCTCGCCGGAGAGCTCGCCGAAGGCGTCGCGGAAGCTGCACACCTCGCGGGTGCACCCTGGGGTGAAGTCCTTCGGATAGAAGAACAGCACCAGCGTGCGACCGCGCGCGCCGTGCACGCTGAAGGTCGAGTGGTCGGGGAGCTTGCCCGAGGCGTTGGGGGCGATCTGTCCGAGGTCGAGGCTCATGCGTGGGGTCTCCTTGAGCTCCGTTGGAGGCGCGTCGCCCCACGAAGGTCGCGACCATACCCGGGAAGGCCACGGTCGTGGGTGCGGGTCAGAGGTCGCGGTCGATGACCGTGCGCACCGCGAGCCCGAGGGGCACGGCGGCGAAGATCGCGAGCACCGCCAGCGCGACCCCGACCGAGGGAGTGGGCGCGTCGCCGACCAGGCTGGGCAGCAGCGGCGCGGCGTCGAGGCCCGCCAGCACCAGGGCCTGGTGCGACAGCGACACCGCCTGGAGCGGCGCCCAGAGCGAGGGGAGCGCGACCTCGGTGACCGCGAGCACGCCCACCGCCAGGGACACCGGGTGCTTGGGAGAGAGCGTGGCCACGCCCACGGAGAAGCCCGCGAGCGCGACCGCGTGCGCGAGCATCGCGAGGGGTAGCCGGGCGAGCGAGCCGATGGAGGCGTTGCCGGTGAGCGCGTTGGCCACCGCGAGCATGGCCGATCCGAGGAGCAGCACCACGCCGACGCTGGCCGCCGCGCCGAGCCACTCGCCCAGCAGCGCCGTCGGCCGCGCCATCGGGCGCACGAACCAGTACACCACCGTGCGGCGCTCGAAGGCCTCACCCAGCACCCCGGCCACCCACGGGACCACCAGCAGCGGCGCGGCGACGTAGGCGAGCAGCGGCGCCGGGACGGCGAGCGCGCCGTAGCCCTTGTATCCGAGCCACGCGCCGAGCAGGGCCGGGAGGAAGGCCAGCGCCGAGAGCCACCACGAGCTCGGCCGGCGCACCGCGCGCAGGATGGACACCCGCGCGATGGAGAGCGCCGCGCTCACGCCGCGCCCCCGCGGGCGCCGAGGGTCAGGTAGCGGAAGACGGCGGCCAGGTTGTCGTCGGGCGAGGTGAGGGCGAGCAGCGGCACGTCGTGCTCCTTCGCGATGCGCGGCACGGCGGAGTAGCAGCGGTCGGGGTCGCGGGTCTCGACCATGAGCCGGTCGTCGCCCTCGAAGCGCAGCGCGGCCACGAAGTCCTCGCGGGCGAGGGCGGCGGCGAGGGCGCGCGGCTTCGGTGTGCGCAGCGCGATGTGGTGCGGGTGCCGGTCGATGAGCCCGCGGATGGCGTGCAGGTCACCCTGGGCGAGCAGCTGGCCCTGGTAGAGCACCACGATCTCCCGGGTCATCACCTCGACCTCGTCGAGGATGTGGCTCGACACGACCACGGTGCGACCCTCCGCGCCGAGGGTCTGGATGAGCGCCACCATCTGTGCGCGCCCCAGCGGGTCGAGGCCCGTCATCGGCTCGTCGAGCAGCACCACGTCGGGCTCGTGCAGGATCGCCTGCGCCAGCTTGGTGCGCTGCCGCATGCCCTTGGAGTAGGTGCTCACCCGGCGGTTCATCGCCGACTCCAGGCCCACCCGCTGCAGCACCGCGACGGCGCGGCGGTCGGCCTCGGCGCGACCGAAGCCCGAGAGCTCTGCGAGGTGGGCGACGAACTCTCGGCCCGTGAGCTCCTCGAAGAACACCTCGATCTCCGGCGCGTAGCCCAGCCGGCGGAACACCTCCGGGTCGGGCACCCGCCGGCCGAACATCCGCACCTCGCCGCGGCTGGGTTGTATCTCCCCCGTCATGCACTTCAACAGCGTGCTCTTGCCGGCGCCGTTGGGCCCGAGCAACCCGGTGATCCCCTTCCCGACGGTGAGGCTCACGTCGCGCAACCCCAGCACGGGCCCGTACCACTTCGAGACGCCTACGAACTCCAGCACCGCGCTCATCCCCGGTTGACCTCCGCGCGCGAGAGCTGCCACGTCGCGAGGGCGAGCGAGCCGCCCGTCCACGCCAGCCACGCCAGCGCGGGCGCCGCCGCGTAGGCCCCCGTGAGGCGCGACGTGCCGGCGATCTGGGCCACGACCCCGTCGGCGCAGGAGAGCAGGTCGATGGACTTCAGCCAGGGCTCGCGCAGGGCGACGGAGAGGCTGCGCGAGAGCACCCACCCCGCCAGCGCGACGGCGGCGAAGAGGGCCTGCGCGAGGCCCTTGCGGCGCGTGATGGACGACACCGCGAGGGCCGCGGCGGAGAGCGACGAGAGCGAGAGCAGCACCGCGACGGCACCGAGACCGAAGGCCCGCGCGGCGCCGAGGGGGGTGGAGCC
>CAIOSS010000649.1 GCA_903860995.1 uncultured delta proteobacterium
CCTACCTTTCCCCCTCTCCATTCATGGAGAGGGGGCTGGGGGTGAGGTCTCACGAAGGTGTGTACCCGACCCATCGGGCCACCGCTCTAGATCCCCGGGGGCGCAGCAGGTATGTGCTGGCCTTCTCAGCGAGCCCGGAGCCAGGCCAGCACCTCACCGATTCGCGCCGACCACCGGGCCTCGTCGTGCGTCGCGCCGTCGACCACCACCGCGCGCTGCATCGCATCGGCGACTCCGGCGGCCTGCGCCGCGTCGCGCACGGCCATCATGTTGCTTCGAAGGACGTCCGGCCCGATCTCACGAATCTGCTCCGCCGAGCCGATGTCCTGATGAAATCGGAACGGCGTCGGCGGCCGCCGGGACGCGACGTATGCGGGCATGCCGACCGGCGAGCTGCGCACGTTCTGGTAGCTCGGCGACAGCGCGGCGACGCCGGAGAACACCTCCGGGTGCGCGAAGCCCGCGCGCACCGCCATCGATCCGCCCATCGAGCTCCCGGCGACGGCGGTGTCGTCGCGCCCGGGTCGCGTGCGAAACTCGCGGTCGATCCGGGGCTTCAGGGTGTCGACGAGGAACGCGACGGTGCGGTCGCCGAGCGCCGAGCCGTCGGCGCACGCCGGGTGTGGATCGCCCGTGAAGACGTTGTACTCGCAGCCCCGCGCGGACGAGTTCTCGACGCCCACCACGATGAGCCCGGGCAGTCGTCCCTCGTAGTGCAACGCCTCGAGGGCCTCGTCGACCTGCCACTCCTGGCCGAAGGCCGAAGCGCGTGCATCGAACAGGTTCTGCCCGTCGAACATGTACGCGACCGGGAAGCGCTCGCTCGAAGCAGCATAGCCGGGCGGCAGGTACACCCACACGTTGCGCGTGCGCCCAAGCTGCGGAATCACGACGTCGCGCAGCACCCGGATCTCCCCCGAGCGCGTGCTCGCGGGCGCCGGCAGGTCGGCCCAGCGCTCGATGAAGAGCGCGACCACCGGGTGCGCCGGGTCGAAGGTCACCGCGCGGTTGGCGATGTCGGCGCCGCGGTCGTCGCGCTCCACCGTAGCCCAGGTCCCACGGGTGAACTTGAACTCCACGCGCTGCCCTGGCGCGAGGCCGACCACGCGGGCGGTGAGGGTGCCGTTGGCGCCGGTCACGAGCCGTGCGCCTGGGTCCCCCGGGGTCCAGCCGTTGAACGTGCCGGCCGCGAAGACGGCTCCGCCCGAGGGCGTGTTGCCCGGGGCGCGGAAGACCACGATCTCCAGCGCGGGGGCGTCCGTCGGCGCGTCTGCGCGATCGGGGACCTCCGTGACGTCGGCGCTCCGAACCCCCGCCTCCCGCGCCTCGATGGGCGCGTCGACGGCGCCCGCGTCGGCGGCCGGTGCGCCCGTCGCATCGCCCGCACAACCGACCGCGAGCGACGCGACGCCGAAGCCCCACCGCATCCGTGTCCATCGCCTCTGCATCCAGCGCCGCCTCCGAAGGGATAGCAGGGGATGAGGCGCGCGGGAATCGTTGGCCGGGGTGAGGCCGGCGGACGCTGGGCGGCCGGCACCGCCGCGGCGCAAGGCCTCCACAATCAACAGACGCACTCGTTGCTATCCCTCGCTGCGAGGGAGTTCTGGCGGATGCTAGGCGCACCCCGCGTGTGGACCTCCGTCACCCCATGGCTCTCCTACCTCGCGAGCGGCTTCCTCGCGGGCGCCGTCAACTCCGTCGCGGGCGGCGGCAGCATGCTCACCTTCCCCACGATGCTCGCCTTCGGGATGGCGCCCATCACGGCCAACGCCACCAACACCGTCGCCCTCATCCCGGGCTCCGCCAGCGCCTTCTGGGGCTACCGCGACGCCCTCGCCGGGTCGCGCTCCCTCGTGCTCGCCATGGCCCTGCCCAGCCTCGTCGGCGGCGTGCTCGGGGCCTCGCTCGCCCTGCGCGCGGGCGACGCGCGCTTCACCGCCCTCGTGCCGTGGCTGCTGCTCGGGGCCACCGGGCTCTTCGCCCTCCACGAGCCCCTCGCGCGCTACCTCAAGCTCGCCGACGACGCCCCCCGAGGCGGGGCCTCGTGGGCGGCGCTCATGCTCTTCCAGGTCGCGGTGGCCACCTACGGCGGCTTCTTCGGCGCGGGCATCGGCATCCTGATGCTGGCCGCGCTCGGGCTCATGGGCGTGCGCGACGTGCACCGCGCCAACGGCATCAAGAACCTCGCGGCCGTCTGCATCAACGGCGTCGCCGCCCTCACCTTCGTCGCCGGCGGGCACATCGCCTGGACCGAGGCCGCCGTCATAGCCACCGGCGCCCTCCTCGGCGGGGCCATCGGCGCTGGCACCGCCCGCCGGGTGGGCCCGCGCGCGGTCCGCCGCGCCGTGATGGCCATCGGGGTCGCGCTCGCCCTGGCGATGTTCGCCCGCCGCCTCCGCGCCTGACCCCTCACCCGCCGTGGTGCGCCCCCCCGGCGATGCCCGATGATCGCCTGCCTCCCCGATGCTCGACCTCGCGTACCTCCGCCGCGACCGCGTGCTCCCCGACGCCCGCTGGGAGTCCGCCGTCGCCCATGCCTTCCTCGGGATGGAGCGGCTCACCGGCACCCGCGTCACGGCCCACGATTTCACCCCGCCCTCGGGCCCGTGCTCGCCCACTGCGGGGTCATCCCCCTCGCGGCGCGCGGCTACGTCGTCCTCGTCGACGCCGAGCGCGTGGCCGGACGGCGCCTCACCGAGGCCGAGTACCGCGCCTGCCGCGACCCCCTCGACCGCGGCGTCCCGCTGCCCCCGGGGCGAACCCTTCGACGCGCTCCAGTCGCGCGCCCGCGACGTGCTCGGCCTCCCCATCGACCCGTCGCGAGCCGCCTCGGCCAGGGCCGCGTCGGGGCTGTGATGTTCGCGCACGCGCTCGGCGTGCCTGTCGTTCCGGCGGGGATGAGCGGCTGCCGGGAGGTGTTCCGCGGGCCGTCGATGGCCCTGCGCGGCGGCGCTGTCGACGCGCGCTTCGGCGAGGCGTACCGCCCCGAGCTCGACTTCCACCAGCCCCCGGCGGGTCGCTACGACATCTTGGGTGGGGTCCTTCGACGCGTCGGCCAACAACCCCGCGCAGCGCTACGTCACCGAGCTCGGCGACCGCCACCCCTGAGCAGGACCGCTCACTGCTCGTCGTGCGCGGTCACCAGCCTCTGACATCCTGACACCGCCGATCGCAACGGCGTGTTTTCCCGATGATTGGACCGTCAGGGCGTTGTCGATTCGAGGGAATCCATTTCGGCTTTTCGGCTGGGTGGCCGA
>CAIOSS010000650.1 GCA_903860995.1 uncultured delta proteobacterium
CGACCTGCCCTTCGACCTCCCGGGCGATGCCAACAATCCGTGGTCGCTCGAGCTGCTGCTCGGCGCCCGCTACAACGACCTGAAAGGGTACGCGGCCGACGAGTTCCAGGAGCTCGCGGCGGTGCACGCGGCGCCCGAAGACCAGCGCGAGCACTGCCTGCGTGCCCCCGCGGACGACGGCCCCGTGGGCGTAGGGGGGGGGCGGGGGGATGGCCTCCCGCGGAGGCGGGGGGAGGGGTTTGATCGGCGGGCGGGGTGCTGTGCTATAGACCGGCGCCTGAAGGCACCCGACGGTCGGGGGCCACCGATCGAGCGAAGGTGCGCGGATGTTGTTTGACTGGGTGAGCGGCTTGTTCTCGAACGATCTCGCGATCGACCTCGGGACCGCCAACACCCTCATCTATGTCCGCGGCAAGGGCATCGTCTCCTGCGAGCCCTCGGTGGTCGCCGTCGAGACCACGCAGGGCGGCCGGCGGCGCGTGTCGCACGTGGGCCGCGAGGCCAAGGAGATGCTCGGCCGCACGCCCGCCAACGTCACCGCGGTGCGCCCGCTGCGCGACGGGGTCATCGCCGACTTCGCCATCACCGAGGCGATGCTCAAGCACTTCATCGAGAAGGCGCACAACCGCCGCACGCTGGTGAAGCCGCGCATCGTCATCTCGGTGCCCTTCGGCATCACTGAGGTGGAGAAGCGCGCGGTCCGCGAGAGCGCCGAGCGCGCGGGGGCGCGGGAGGTCTTCCTGGTCGAGGAGCCCATGGTGGCCGCCATCGGGGCGGGGCTGCCGGTGACCGAGCCCACGGGCAACATGGTCGTCGACATCGGCGGGGGCACCACCGAGGTGGCCGTGATCTCCCTCGCGGGCATCGTGTACTCGCAGTCCATCCGCGTGGGCGGCGACAAGATGGACGAGGCGATCGTCGCGTACATGAAGCGCAAGTACAACCTGCTGGTCGGCGAGCAGACCGCCGAGCGGGTGAAGTGCCAGGTGGGCAACGCGTTCCCCCTCGACGAGCCGCTCACCATGGAGGTGAAGGGCCGCGACCAGGTGGCGGGCGTCCCGCGAACCGTGCTGGTCAACTCCGACGAGGTGCGCGACGCGCTCGCCGAGCCCATCCACGCCATCGTGGAGGCGGTGATGGCCGCGCTCGAGAAGACGCCGCCGGAGCTCAGCGCGGACATCAAGGACAAGGGCATCGTGTTGACGGGCGGTGGAGCTCTCCTGCGCAACCTCGACATCCTCCTGCGCGAGGAGACTGGCCTGCCGGTGATGGTGTGCGACGACCCGATCAGCGCCGTGGTGATGGGCAGCGGCAAGTCGCTCGACCACCCCGAGCTGCTGGAGAAGATCGCGATCGGGTGAGAGCCGTGGGGCCATAGACGCCGATGACCCTCTGGCAGAGATACCGGGTCGTGCTGCTGTGCGTGGTGCTCTTGAGCATCCCCTTCTTCTTCCTGCGCACCACCCTCAAGGACCCCACCCGCTACGACGAGTTCGACCGCCTGGTGCTGCCCGCGGTCGCCTTCCTCGAGGACAAGATCGACCTGCCGGTGCGCGGCGCCGCGGAGATCTGGAGCGACTACATCTACCTGGTGAGGGTGAAGCGCGAGAACGACCGGCTCACCGCCGAGAACGCCCGGCTGCGCAGCGAGGCCGCGCGGCACCAGAGCGAGTTCGGGGAGAACCACCGGCTGCGGCGGCTGCTCCAGCTGCGGGTGGAGACGCCCGGCGAGGTGTACGCCGCGGAGGTCATCGCGCGGGACACGTCGCCCTTCTTCCGGGTGACGCGCCTCGCGATCACGTCGCAGGACCGCACGCGCCTGCGCTCGGGCCAGCCGGTGATCACGCCCGACGGCCTCGTGGGGCAGGTGTCGCGGGTGTTCGGAGGCTACGCCGACGTGCTGCTGAGCGTCGACTCGCGCAGCGCCGTAGACGTGATGGTCGAGCGCTCGGGCGCCCGCGGCATCGTGCGGGGCACCGGCGAGCGCGACCGCTACGCGGCGAAGGTGGAGTACCTCCAGCGAACCGACGACGTGCGCGTGGGTGACGCGGTGGTCACCTCGGGGCTCGGCTGCCGCTTCCCCGCGGGGCTGCTGGTCGGGCGCGTCGCGGCGGTCACCCGCCGGGAGTTCGGGCTCTACCAGGAGATCGAGCTCGCGCCCGCGGTGAACTTCTCGCGGCTCTCGGAGGTGCTGGTGCTCGCCACCGAGTCCGTCGACCGGCCGGGCTGCCGACCCGGCGTGGGCCCGACGCCTCGCGCCCGCCGGGCGGAGACCCGGGGAGGTAGCTGAGCGTGCGCAACGCGGCGCTGCTGCTGGCCGGGGTGCTGCTGCTTCTGGCGCAGACGGTCATCGCGCGGGTGCTCTGGTCGGAGTACCCCGCGCCGTCGCTGGTGCTGCCGATGGTGCTCTACATGTCCGTGGGCGAGTACTCCCTCGCGCGCGGCGTGTCGGTGGCCTTCGTGCTCGGCTACCTCACGGACGTCTTCTCCGGCGGCTCGCTCGGCCTCTGGACCTTCACCCTCGTGAGCATCTTTCTCCTCGCGCGGGTCGCGGGGCTCAAGCTGTTCTTACACGGGGTCGTATTCCAGATGGCGCTGGCATTCGTGGCGTCGTGCGTGGCCGGCGTCGGGATGATGGGCCTGCTGCTCGTGTTCGACCGCCGGGTGCTCGCGGTGCTACCAGCCCTCGGCGTCGTGGCGTCGCAGGCCCTCGCGACCGCGGTGTGCGCGCCGCTGGTGTTCCGCTTCGTGCAGGCGCTGCCGGGCACGACGTCGCGGCCCGACGAGATGGGCTGAGGAGACCGGAGACCGCAACGATGGCGCCCGTCGAACTCGTGCAGAAGGCCGGCCTCGGAGAGATCCGCGAGCGCGTGCGCTTCATGAGCGCAGTGGTCCTGCTCGGGGTCCTCGTGCTCGCCGGCCGGCTCTTCTGGATACAGATCGCCGACAACGAGCGCTGGCTCCAGATCGCCGAGAACAACGTGCTGCGCCGGGTCGACCTGCCCTCGACGCGCGGGATGATCCGCGACGCCCGGGGGCGGGTGATCGCGGCCAACCGCCCGGCCTACAACGTCTACGTCATCCCCGGGTACTTCCCCCTCGAGCGCTTCACCCGCTTCGCGGACTACCTCGGCCTCAACCGCGACGAGCGCGACCGCCTCGAGGCCCGGATGCGCAACGCCGAGGGGTCTCGGCGCTACCAGCACATGCTCGCGCGCTCGGACATCGACCGCGAGTCGCTCGCGCTCATCGAGACGCACCGGGCGGAGTTTCCGCGGGGTATCTCGGTGATCGCCACGCCGGTGCGCAACTACCCCTTCGGCGAGCTCGCGGCGCACGCGTTGGGCTTCCTCAACGAGGTCAACGCCGACGACCTCACGGAGTTCGCGGGCCGCGACTACCGCGCGGGCGAGCGCATGGGGCGCTCGGGGGTGGAGCAGGCCTGGGAGTCCATCCTGCGGGGCCGCCGCGGCTGGGTCCGCCAGGAGCAGAGCGTCGGGGGCCTGCTCATCACGCGCGACTCCATCGCGGGGCTCACCCCCGACCGGCGGCGAGACCCGGTGCCGGGCCGCGACCTCGTGCTCACCCTCGACATGGAGCTCATGCGCGCCATCGACCGGGTGTTTCGCGGCAAGCCCAGCGGCGCCGCGGCGGTGGTGGAGGTGCGCACCGGCCGCGTGCTCGCGCTCTACTCCAAGCCCAGCGTCGACCCCAACACCATGGTCATGGGCATCTCGGCCCTGCTCAACCGCGAGATCGACGAGAACCCGTACCGCCCGCGCATCGACAAGACCATCTACGAGAGCTACTACCCGGGCTCGACCTTCAAGCCCTTCACCGCGCTCGCGGGGCTCGAGGCGGGGCTCATCGACGCCGGCTCGCAGGTGACCTGCACCGGGCGCGTCATGCTCGGGCGGCGCGCGTTTCGATGCAAGCACGTGCACGGCGTGGTGAGCCTGCACCGCGCCCTCGTCGAGTCCTGCAACGTGTACTTCTACACCCTCGCGCAGGCCGTCACGATGGACCGCATCGCCAGCATGGCCTTCGAGTTCGGCCTCGGGCGCCGCTCGGGCATCGGCATCAACCAGGAGACGCCCGGGTTCATCCCCACCCGCGCCTGGTACGCGCAGAACTACCCCGGGCAGTTTCGCATCGGGCACACCCTCAACACCGCCATCGGGCAGGGCAACGTGCGCGTGACGGTGCTCCAGCTGGCGATGGCCTACGCCGCGCTCGCCAACGGCGGCACGCTCTTCGTCCCGCAGCTCGTCTCGCGCGTCGAGGGCCCGGACGGCACCATCATCCAGACCTTTCCGCCCACCGTGCGCCGCCGACTCAACGTCGACCCGGCGCACCTCGCGATGATCAACAGCGCGCTCGCCGGGGTCATCTCCGACCCCCACGGCACGGCCCACGCGGCGCAGGTCGCCGAGGTCGACGTGGCGGGCAAGACCGGCACCGCCCAGGTGTCCCGCATCGTGCGCGACCCGACGGACCCGCGGCGCGGCTGGTCGACGCAGCGCGACCACGCGTGGTTCGCCGGCTTCGCCCCCGCGGCCAGCCCCGAGATCGCCGTGGTGCTGCTCGTCGAGCACGGCGGGTCCGGCGGCCACGAGGCCGCGCCGCTCATGACCCAGATCGTGCGCGAGTACTTCACCCGCATCCGCCCGGGCGCGCCGATCCCCTCGGTGACCACCTGGCGGGCCCACCAGCCGGCGCGCTGAGGTCACCCGATGGCGCGAACGATCCAACACCGGCTGCGGGACGAGTTCGACTGGCCGCTCTTCCTCGTGGTGTGCGTCATCGCGACGCTCGGGGTGGTCAACCTCTACTCCGCCACGAGCGCGCAGACCGGCGCCCGCGCCGAGCTGTACATCCAGCAGATCTACTGGCTGGCCCTCGGCGGCGGCGTGGCCGTCATCGTCGCGGCGGTCGACTACAAGGTCTACGAGCGGTACGCGTACGGCGCGTACGTCGGGTCGATCGCGGCGCTGGTGCTGGTGTTCCTGGTGGGCAAGAGCATCCGCGGCACGCACCGGTGGATCCAGATCGGGAGCTTCCTCTTCCAGCCGAGCGAGTTCGTGAAGCTGTGCCTCATGCTCGCGGTCGCGCGCTACGTGCACCGCGACCAGCGCACCGGGCCGTGGGCCCTGCGCGACCTCATCGCCCCGGGCGCCCTCATCGCCCTGCCGCTCGGGCTGATCATGGCGCAGCCCGACCTGGGCACGGCGCTCATCGTCGGCCTCGTGGCCGTGAGCACCCTCTCCCTGGTTCGCATCTCCTGGCGGACCTTCGGCATCATCGCGGGCGGCGGGCTCGGGGGCGGCACCCTGCTCTGGCTCTACGGCATGAAGCAGTACCAGAAGGAGCGGCTGACCTCGTTCATGAGCGAGCAGGTCGACGTGCAGGGCACCGGGTGGCAGGCGCACCAGAGCATGGTGGCCATCGGCAGCGGGCGCTGGTGGGGCCAGGGGTTCATGCAGTCCACGCAGAACCAGCACCACTTCCTCCCCGACACGCACACCGACTTTCCCTTCCCGGTGTGGGCCCAGGAGCAGGGCTTCGTCGGGGTGGTGCTCGTGCTGCTGCTCTACCTCTTCCTCATCATCTGGGGCCTGCGCATCGCCTCGCTGGCCAAGGACCGCTTCGGCGCCGCCGTCGCCGTCGGCGTCACGGCCCTGTTCTTCTGGCACGTGGTGTTCAACGTCGGGATGGTCACCCGCAGCCTCCCGGTGGTCGGGGTCACCCTGCCGTTCTTCTCCTACGGCGGCTCGAGCGTGCTGGCCATCCTCATCGGGGTCGGCCTCCTGATGAACGTCTCCATGCGTCGCCGGGCCCTGTAAGCCCGACAGGGGAGGAGGGCTGGTTTCCCTCCCGGGTCGGGTTCATGCTCGCTGCCATGGACGCCACGGCACTCCCGCTCCCCCTTCGCACCGTCGACGCGGCCTCGTCCCTGCGGGCCACGCGCACCCTCTTCGCGACGCTCGGCGCGCTGCTGACGCCGCTGATGTTCCAGTGGGTGGGCGCCGAGCACGCGGCCCCGCTGGGGTGGCTCCCGACGCTCCTCCTCGGCGCCATCTGCGGCGCCCTCGTCGCCCGCGGGGCCGCGCGCCCCGCCGCCTCCGCCGCCGCAGCGGTGGGCGCCACGCTCGGCCGCTCGCTGCTGCTGGGCGCCCTCGGCGGCGCGATGGTCTCCATCGCCACGGTCGCCAGCGCCGGCTTCGCCCTCACGCGCTTCCTCCCGGTGGCCGCGGCCTACGGAGTCGCGTACGGCCTCATCGTGGGCGCCGGCTTCGGGCTGCTCTTCTCGCTCTGGTCGCTGCGGGTGCGCGCCGCCCTGCGCCAGCCCTCGGCCAGCGGCGCCGAGCGCCTCACCATCGAGGCCGCCACCCTCGTCGGGCTCTGCGCCGGCGTCGCCGGCTGGCGCTACCGCATCGACGTCCTGCACGCCGCCGCGGTGGGCCTCACGGTGGTCGCCTCGGTGCTCACCCTCGCCGCCATGCTCCGCGCGGTGCGCCTCGCCCGCTTCGAGCAGGCCGTCCGCGAAGGCTCGCTCGTGGTCGTCCCGCGCGAGGTCGAGCACGTCTCGTCGCCGCTCGTCTGGGCGCCGGTGCTCGACCACGTCCTGGTGCGCCCGCACGCCGTCGCCGCCCTCGAGCCCGTGCCCTTCCGCGGTCAGACCCCGAGCGAGGAGGTCGCCACCGTGCCCGGCGACCTCGCCCTCGTGCGCAAGGGCCTCGGCCGCACCGTGCTCGCCGGCATCGCCGGGCTCGCCATCATTTCCGCCGCCCAGGTGGCCATCGTCGCCCGCGCGGCGTGGTGCACCGCCGGCTGCGGGCCCGAGGCCAGCGGAGCACCCTGCGCCGGCGAGAGCGCCCCCTGCGCGCCCTGCTCGCGCGGGCGTTGACCACGAGGCCCCCCGCGCGCGCTATCGTGGGCGCGTGACCGACGACCCGCTCGCCCGCCTGCGCGCCGCCGCCCTCCACGGGCTCACTCCGCTCGCCCCGGTCTCTTTCCCCCGCCGCCCGAAGGGCCGCCGGGGCGTCACGCACCCGGAGATCCCGGTCGACGCGGCGACGCCTGGGCGCGAGCCGATGCCCGCGGTGCTCCTCCACGAGGCGGCCGCGTGGTGGCGGCGCTGCGCGCCCGGCTGGGCCCCTGCCCTGGAGGCGCTCGTCGAGCGCGGCGTGGTGGCGGTGCACCGCGAGGGCGCGACGCTACGGGTGGACGCACGCAACGCCAGCTACCGGGTGCGCGGCCTCCCGGAGGCGTGGATGGCGGTGATGGTGGCCGC
>CAIOSS010000651.1 GCA_903860995.1 uncultured delta proteobacterium
CGTGCCCGTGCGAAGGCGGCGGAGATTACCCGAAGCGGCCGCGGGCTCACAAGCCGCGGAGCCCGCCCGAGGAGAGCGGACGGCGTCGACAAGAAATAGTTGACAGGGGGGGCGGATGGAGGGCATACACCGCGTCCCGCTGCGAGGATGGCGGAATTGGCAGACGCACTAGCTTGAGGTGCTAGCGAGTAACATCGTGGGGGTTCAAGTCCCCCTCCTCGCACTAAGGTAACGGCCCGGAATCGTTGAGGTTCCGGGCCGTTTTCCATTTCGCCGGAGCGATTGCCGGAGCGATTGCCCCCGGGCTCCACCGGCGGCGCCCCGTCCCCTCCCCCGAGCAGCTCGGCCGGCAGCGGTGGGAAGACCTCGCCGAAGCCCCGCCGGATCGCATCCGCCTCGCGGATGTACAGGTCGGTCGTCCCCGGCGTGGTGTGCCCCGCCCGACGCTGGATCTTCGACAGCTCGTCGCCCCGCACCGCCGCCCAGGTGATGCCCGTCGCGCGCAGGTCGTGGAACGTCATGTTCTTCCGCGTCGCGTCGGTGACGAAGAGCTCCTCGCGCGTCACGCCCGCGGTCTTGAGGTCTTTGCGGAGGTTGTCGGCGAGGTCCTGCTCGACGGGCATCGTCGGGAACACGCGCCCCCCGCCCCCCGCCTCCGCCCGCATGGCCCGCAGCAGCGGCAGGATCTCCGACTCGAGCGGGATGCGCCGGGCCACGCCGCTCTTGGTGGCCTTCACGCGCTTGTGGTCGCGATCCGCGCCGCGGTGGACGTGCGCGCTGGCGTGATCGAGGTCGAGGTCCTGCCACCCGAGCACCTCGAGCTCTCCGGCGCGCGCGAAGGTGTAGATCGCGACGGCGTAGAGGCGCCGCGTGACGAGGGGCAGCAACGGGCACCGCACCAGCGTCAGGAACTCCGACGGGAACAGGTACACCTTGGTCTTCCGGATGCCGCGATCCGGGCCGCGCACCTCCCGGGCGGGATTGTCGGTGCGGACGCGGAGCGCGCGATCCTTCGCGTTGCAGGCGTCTCCGAAGAGCTTCGAGACGAGGGTCCACGCGTTGATGGCGGTCTTCCACGCGAGTTCGTCCGCGCGCACCCGGCGATCGAGGTGGGTGACGAGGTCCTCGAGCTGCTCGCGCGTGATGGCCGAGATCCGCTTGGAGCCGAGGCGCGGGAAGACGTGGGTGGCGAGACGGGCGCGGTCGGTGCGCACCGTCGCGAGGCCGCGGACCTCGCGCTCCGCCAGCCAGCGCGAGCACCACTCGCGCAGGGTCTCACCCGCGGGCGCGCCGACCTCATCGCTACGCACCGCCGCGGTCCGGCGCGCCTCCTCGGTCAGCTTGCGGGCGAGCTCGCGCGCCTTGGCGCGCCCCTCAGCGTTGTGCGGGAGCGTGTCGGGCAGCGGGATCCAGGGGCGGGTGCCGTCGAGCAACGAGAGCTGGGCCTTCCAGCGCCCCTCGCGCCAGACGACCGTTCCAGTGGGGGGACGTGCCATCGCTCAAACCTCCGGGCAGACCGCGTTCAACGTCTCAAACCTTCGCGGTATTCAGCGTCCCGTTCGGGAGTTTGAACGATCGGATCAGGCTGTCCGCCCGGGACCCCGGCATCAGCACCCCGTAGGCCTGCCGGATGACCCACTTCACGCTCTTGAAGTCGTCGGGATCCATGCGCACAGCCCGCAACAGCTCCGCAACCGATGGCACGTCCTTCAGGCCGTCGAACGCGTCGACGATCCCCTTCACCACGCGCTCCTCGAATTCGTCGTGCTGGGCCTGCGTCCGCATCGCCCCGGCCTCTCTGCGGTTGCGCACCGCGTGAGGGTCAGCGTGGACCTCACCGACGCTGTCGGAGGTCGCGCCGATGACCTTCTGCGAGAAGCGGTGCATTGCAGCAGAACAGGTTTCTCGGAGATGCGCACGAAGCGCGACGGTGCCCTGGTGCCGAACCGAGGACGCGCCAACCAGGGTCGGAGCGAGCGCGGTCGCGAGATCCCCCATCGCTTCTTGTACCGGCGCCGAGAGGCTCGCCCACGCGGCTTTCATCGGCTTGCCCTTGCGTCCGCGCAGCCTCGGAGCAAGTCCGTGTGTTTCGCCCTCCGCCTCCAGGAACCGGGAGCAGGTTTCCGAGAGTTCTCCGAGTAGCCGATCGACCCGAGAGGAAGGGCGTGTCGTCGCGTGCCCGAGGGCGTTGAAGATCGACGCGAACTGACGATGGCGTGGATTCTGCCGGCCGTGCCCGTCGACGCGGAATTCGCGCGATGTGGCGAGGCTGAAGAAGTCCGGTTCCAAGTCGTCGTGCTCGAGCCGGAATGCGGCGAGGCTCTGGCGGTAGAGGTCGGCAACCGTGTCGGAGCGCATTGGTACGTGCTGCAGCACGGTGCCGTTCCGCGCTCGGAGTTCGAGCCACCACTCACCCGCATCGACGTTCTTGGTGCCGAACACGATCGCACCCGACGAGATCCGCACCGTGAACTCGTAGGGCCTGGCTTCCTCGTGCTTGTCGTCGGCTGGCATGGCGCACGGAGCTAAGCCCGAGACCCCGGCCCTGACCAGCACCCGACGCCCTCGCCGGGGTTTGTCGATCGACCGCCGGACCGATCCGACAAACTCGGGAAGTTTGTCGGAGGCCACGGCCTGGGACGTCCCGCGTCCGACAAACCTGCCGAGAATTCCGGGAGATTGATGTCCCGGGGATCGGACGAACGCTGTGCCCCATGCGCTCGACTCCGCCCGTCGCACCCACCGACCGAAATGCTGGCCGCTTCGACTTGCCGGAAGCCCTCAAGGGCTTCGTGGACCTCCTCGCCGACGCCGTCGCCGCACGCCTCCGCGCACCGACCGGAGATCCCGACCCGTGGATCACCACGGAGGCGCTGCCCGAGTGGACCAACGCCCACGCCCTGAAGGCGGCGGCGAAGCGGGGCGAGATCCCGGCGCCCGTGCGCATGGGGCGCAAGAACGCCTGGCGCCGCTCGTGGCTGGACCTCTTCGCAGAACGCCGCCCCGCGCGTCGGAGGACAGTCCAGACCGAGGATGCCTTCGATGTGCAGCAGGCGCTCCGTGACGCCGGCGTGGTGCCGTCGTCCGCGGTCCCCGTCGCAAAGGCCCAGAAGGGCCGAAGTGGACGACCATGACCACGATGCGCGAACGGGTGCTCGCAACGGAGGCCCCGGCCACCTGCTTGTCGGCAGTGATCGGCGCCGGACGCGGGTCGCTCACCTCACCGCGACCCCGGATGGAACCCCGTCAGCCTCGCCGGGCCTCGTCGGGCCTCGCCGTGAGCCTCAAGGGGGCCTCCGTCGGGCCTCGCGATGAGCCTCGTGCCGAGCCTCGTCACGGATGCACGAACGACGACAACCGCGAGCGACACGCCGCAGATCAACGACAGGAGCGGAAGGAGATCTCATGACGATCGAGCGCACACCAGGCATGGCCACGGAACTCTTCATCTACGTGCTCACGCACAGGGTCGGGCGAAACTGGAAGAGAAGGCTCATGGGCAACTTCACCGTGCCGTGTCCGTACGTGAACCTGCTCGTACACTGGCCTCCGGGTCGCTATCGCCTCGAGTGGCGCGACTCGAATCGGTGGGTGTGCCGGGTGGAGAGCTGGAACGTGTCGCCAAACCGAGCCGTCCATCGGATCAACGGTCGACGCCAGGGGCGTCGAGGGCCTCGGAAGGTAGGAGTGGCAGTGACGGTGCCGATGCCGATGCCGAAACCAGCGGCGATCAAGCGATACTGAGCGGGTCGTCATCGGTGCTCTTCAACCCCTCCGTTGCGCACAGAGAACGATCAGATCGAGCCTCCGATCTCAAGGTCGTGGGCGCGTGCATGGGCAGCGCATTGAAGGCCGCATAGAAGCGGAGTTTTCGTGATGGGCCCGACGCAGGGGTGACCCGGTCGCCCTCCCTCGGGTGGAGGCCGCGGAACCCAGCCAGGGGAATCTTGTAGCCCTACGAGCCAGGCGGCGAGGCGGGGGAGGAGAGCGGCGGTGGCGGCAGTGAAGGCGGTGGGGGCGGTGGGGGTCACGCCGCGAAGCTGGGGATCAGGTCGCCGTCGTGGAAGCTGGTCCTGACCGGGTGCTTACCCCACAACGCGCGCCCCCGACCTTGAAGCCGACCAGCAGCCTCGCGCCGAGGATGGGGCGCGTGCGCCATCCATTTCACGGTGCTGTGACATCGATTCTCGCCTGGACCACCAATTGCGCCAGTTCGAGGAGTCAATGTTGTGACTTCCGATTTCGCGCTTCGTCGAGCAAGCGTTTGGTCGACACGTGGGTTTCGCCCTTGAAGCGGGTGCGCGGAGCCGGGGTCTTCTTCACCCGTGTCTTCGCCTTGGGGAGTCGCCGTAGATCGACGTGCCGGGCCAGCGCCAGCATGA
>CAIOSS010000652.1 GCA_903860995.1 uncultured delta proteobacterium
TCGCTACAGCTCGATCTGCGTTCCGAGCTCGACCACCCGGTTGGGCGGAATGTTGAAGAACATGTTCGCCGGCCGCGCGTTGCGCGACAGGATCGCGAAGAGCACCTTGCGCCAGCGGGCCATGCTCGACCGCCCGGAGGTGAGCAGGGTCTCGCGGCCCAGGTAGAAGCTCGCCGCCTGCGGGTCGATGGGGAGTCCGCGCTCGTTGCAGAGCGTGAGGCACTCCAGCACGTTGGGCGTCTCCATGAAGCCGTAGGTGGCCGTCACCTGCCAGAAGCCCTGGCCGAGGTCCTTGATGGTGAGGCGCTGCGCGGCGGGCACCTCGGGCACGTGCCGGGTCTGCACCGACAGCAGGATCACCTGCTCGTGCAGCACCTTGTTGTGCTTGAAGTGGTGCAGCAGCACCGGCGGGGCGCCGTCGGGGTTGGACGTCATGAACACCGCCGTGCCCTTCACCCGGTGCGGCTGGGTGGTCGCCACGTCGCTCAGAAAGAGCTCGGTGGGGAGGGTGTTGGCGATGATGTGGTGGCCGAGCGTGCGCCGCCCCTTCTTCCAGGTGGTCATCACCACGAAGACCCCCGCGGCCATCGCCAGCGGGAGCCATCCGCCGTCGGTGATCTTCACCATGTTGGCGGCGAGGAAGGCCAGGTCGAGCGCCAGGAACAACGCCACCAGCGCGACGCTCTTCCACAGCGCCCAGCCCCACTGCCGGGTGACCTGGAAGAAGAGCACCGAGGTGATGCTCATGGTGCCGGTGACCGCGATGCCGTAGGCCGCGGCGAGGTGCGTCGACTCGCGGAAGGCCACCACCAGCGCGATGCACGCCACCATCAAGATGCGGTTGACCTCGGGGATGTAGATCTGCCCCTCGGCGGTGCCGGAGGTGTGCACGATGGTGACCCGGGGGCAGTACCCGAGCTGCACCGCCTGCTGGGTGAGGGAGAAGGCGCCCGAGATGAGGGCCTGCGAGGCGACCACCGTGGCCACCGTGGCGACGGCCACCATCGGGTACAACAGCCAGCCGGAGAGCAGGCCGAAGAAGGGGTTGGCCCGCACGGCCTCGCCGCGCTCGATGAGCACCGCACCCTGCCCGAAGTAGTTGCAGAGCAGCGCAGGAAACACCACGCCGTACCAGGCCCAGCGGATGGGCTTGCGGCCGAAGTGGCCCATGTCGGCGTAGAGGGCCTCGCCGCCGGTGATGCACAGCACCACGGAGCCCAGCAGCAGGAAGCCGTGCCCGCGGTGCTCCAGGAAGAAGCGCACGGCGTGGACGGGGTTGACCGCGCCGAGCACCTCCGGGCGACGGGCGATCCACGGGAGCCCCGCGGCGGCGATGCTCACGAACCACACCAGGGTGGCCGGGCCGAAGACGGCGCCGATGCCCGCGGTGCCGCGCTTCTGCACGAGGAAGAGGCCCACCAGGATGAGCACCGTGATGGGCACGATGAAGGGGTGCACGCTGGTGGTGGCGACCTCCAGGCCCTCGACGGCGGACAGCACGGAGATGGCCGGGGTGATGACCCCGTCGCCGTAGAGCAGGGCCGCGCCAAAGAGGCCGAGCACCACGAGGACGACGCGGGAGCGCGAGCGCGAGCGGTCGGCCATCTCCTGGCGCGAGGTGACCAGCGCGAGGAGCGAGAGCACGCCGCCTTCGCCCTGGTTGTCGGCGCGCAGGATGAACGTGACGTACTTCACGGCCACCACCAGGACGAGCGACCACACGATGAGCGAGAGCACGCCGAGGACGTTCTCGACCGTGGGCGCGACGCCGTGCGCGGGCGCGAAGCACTCCTTCACCGCGTAGAGCGGCGAGGTGCCGATGTCGCCGTAGACGACCCCGAGCGCCCCGAGGCTCAGCTTGATGACGGCGCTGGTGGTAGGGGCTTCGGCGGAGTGGGACGAGGGCGAGCCCGCAGCGTGGGACATGGCGCCGCGAGGTGTACCACGGCGTCCGAGGCGGAGCGGCGTGATCTCCTGGCGGCAATCTCCGAGGAGGCCGAGGCTCCGGAAGGAGGTCGAGGCCGACCCCGCGAGGCCGCGGGCATCGTCACGGAGCAGGGTGTGGGGTATCGCTTCCGCGAGGGCTGAGCTGCGAGAGCCAGGTGCTCATGGCCCACGCCACGGCGGCCGCGGCGAGCCACCAGGACTGGCGGGTCCAGGCGGCGAGGGCGAGGGCCGCGACGCCCAGAAGGGCGAGCCGGGCCTGCTCGGAGGGGACGGCCCAGGGGCGCTGCTCGGTGACGCCGCCCACGTTGGTGAGGCCCCACACGCTCAGCGCGGAGAGCGCCAGCTTGGTCCAGTAGGGCATCGGGAGCCCGAGGGGCAGGGCGCCGGGGATCATCGCCAGGACGAAGGACGCCAGCACGAAGCGGCGCCGCGGGGGAGACACCGTCACGGTGTATTTCGGCGCGTGCAGTCGCTCGGCGGCGAGGGCGTTGAGGTCCTCGACGGGCACCCCCTGGGGGACCCACCCCGGCGAGCGGACCACCGCCTGGACGCGGTCCCAGAGCGTGGGCATGGCGGCGACCTTGCGGGCGAGCTTGGCGCCGTACGCGAGGTGGACCCACCCCGGGTTGAAGCTCTCGACGGGCTCGATGGTGCCGTAGGTGGGCGCCTCGGCCTCGGGCTCGAAGGTGCCCAGGAGGCGGTCCCAGAGGATGAAGACGCCGGCGTAGTTCTTGTCGAGGTACTTCGGGTCGACGCCGTGGTGCACCCGGTGGTGCGACGGGGTGTTGAAGATCCACTCCAGCGGACCCACCCGCCCGATGAGCCGGGTGTGTATCCAGAACTGGTACACGATGACCAGGCCGTAGGCGGTGGCGAAGGTCGCGGGGGGCAATCCCAGCAGGGCCAGCGGCACGTAGAACCACGTGGAGAACAGCGGCTGCCAGGCGTCCTGCCGCAGCGCCACGGAGAGGTTGTACTCCTCGCTCTGGTGGTGCACGACGTGGCTGAACCACCCGATGGCGCTCTCGTGGCTCCAGCGATGGAAGAGGTAATAGAGGAAGTCCGAGAGCACGAAGGCGGTGACCCACGCGATCACCGGGTGCGCGCCGAACCAGTCGGTGACCCGCGCGTGCTCGTAGACCCAGTAGTAGGGCGCCATCAAGGCCGCCGCGGCGAGCACCGTGAGCAGCTGCTGGAAGAGCCCGGTGGCGAGGTTGTTGAGGGAGTCGTCGACGGAGTACAGCCCCGCGCGGAGCTTGCGGTTGATGGCCGCCTCGACGCCCATCCCGACGAAGTAGAAGGGCACCGCGAGCACGATCGGGTTCAACGCCATGGCGGGGCGGGAGGGTAGCCCGAGCGGGCGCCCGAGGCCCAGCGACGCTCACCCTCTCCCGTCGTAGTCTGCGCGCCATGACCAAGGCCATCGCGTTCGCCAGCTTCGACGCCACCTCGCCGCTCGCGCCCTTCCACTTCGAGCGGCGCGAGCCCGGCGCCACGGACGTCCAGATCGAGATCCTCTTCTGCGGGGTGTGCCACTCCGACCTCCACACCGTGCGCGGCGAGTGGGCCGGCACGGTGTACCCCTGCGTGCCGGGGCACGAGATCGTGGGTCGTGTGACGAAGGTCGGCCGCGAGGTGACGGGCTTCGCGGTGGGCGGCCTCGCCGCGGTGGGCTGCATGGTCGACTCGTGCCGCGCCTGCCCGAGCTGCCGCGCGGGCCTGGAGCAGTACTGCGAGCGCGACGACGTCACGTGGACGTACAACAGCCCCGACAAGCACCTCCCCGGGCAGGTGACCTACGGCGGCTACTCCAGCCAGGTGGTGGTCGACGAGCGCTTCTGCCTGCGGGTGTCCGACCAGCTGCCGCTGGCGGCGGTGGCGCCGCTGCTCTGCGCGGGCATCACGCTGTACTCGCCGCTGCGCCACTGGGGCGCCGCGGCGGGGAAGAAGGTCGGCATCGTGGGGCTCGGCGGCCTCGGGCACATGGGGGTGAAGTTCGCCCACGCCTTCGGGGCGCACACGGTGCTGTTCACCACGTCGCCGGGGAAGGCCGACGACGCGCGGCGCCTCGGGGCCGACGAGGTGGTGGTCTCGCGCGACGCCGACGCCATGCGCCGCCACGCCGGGAGCTTCGACCTCATCGTCGACACGGTGGCCGTCCCGCACGACCTCGACGCGTACACCGGGCTGCTGCGCCGCGACGGCGCGCTGGTGCTGGTGGGCGTCCCCGAGAAGGCCCACCCGGCGCCGAGCGTGGGCAGGCTCATCGGCCGCCGGCGCAGCGTCGCCGGGTCGCTCATCGGCGGCATCCGCGAGACCCAGGAGATGCTCGATTTCTGCGCCGAGCGGGGCATCGTGTCGGAGGTCGAGGTGATTCCGATGCAGCGCATCGACGAGGCCTACGCGCGCATGCTGCGCAGCGACGTGCGGTACCGCTTCGTGGTCGACATGAGCTCCCTCGGGGGGTGACGGCGAAGGCAGTCCGAGGGGTGAGCGCGACCACGAAGGCCGCGAACACCGGCCCGGGTGAGGTCTTCGACGCACGGCCGGGCGGCGACTTCGGACGCATCGCCTCGATCCACGCGCTCCCGCCAGCGGCACGGAGTTCCACGTCTCCGATCGCCGCGTGGTACTCCACGACGCCATCGAGGCGCTCGTCGTGCGAGACATAAGCGGCGCATGACCTGCGCTCCATGCGGCTCGTCCCGACGATCTCCACCGGGCCCTCCGCGCCGACGGGGGTAGTACGCGTCACCCCACACCAGCGCTCGAGCAGCAAACGTGACCGGCGTGCCCTTCGAAGCCGCTCGATGGGCTGCTGAAGCAGAATGGGGCACTCCGGCCCGGCACGGATTCGCTCGGGTTTACAGAGAACCCATGATCAGCAGGACACCGTCCCGCGAGCGCTGCCAGGGGCTCCCTGGACGCCGCCTTGGCCCCGCGGAGAAGATTTCTCCGCGAGGCTTCTATTGCAGTGTCTCTAGCGCTTCAGGACCTTGAACGCGTGCGTCCACTGGTTGTGCAGGAAGCCCGACGCGCACCACAGCCGGCAGAGCGGCTCGATGGCCCGCGCGCCCTCGACGCCGCCGATGTCCTCCTGGTCCCACCCGAACTGGTCGAGGATGGCGGTGACCTGGGCCTTCGCCTCCGCGCTGTCGCCCGCGATGAACATCGTCGGACGCCCTCCCGCGAAGCTCGGGTTGACGAAGTTGGCGTTGCCCACGCTCGAGAACGCCTTCACGAAATGCGCCTCCGGGGCGGCCTTCTGCAGGCGCTCCATGAGCGACTCGTTGGGCCCCGTGAAGTACGGGAGGATGCCCTTCACCGGCGGCCCGCTGATGGGGTTGGACGCGTCGATGACCGCCTTGCCCGCGAGGGCGCCCGCCAGCCCGCGGACCAGTGCCTCCGCCGCGGGCCCCGCGACGCCCACCACGACCACCTCGCCGTGCGCCGCCACCGCCTCGAAGGTGCCCTCCGCGACGCCATGCTCCGCCGACCACGCCGCGAGCTTCGTGCCCTCGCGGCTGCCGATGCGCACGTCGTGGCCGTGCCGCTTGAACCCGAGCGCGAGCACCTTGCCCACATCCCCTGAACCGAGAACTCCCACCTTTGCCATCGCGACCTCCTCGCGCTCCACCCGAGCGCTGCTGCGCGTCGGTGTAAGGGCGTCGCAACAGACCTGTCAACGTGGGTAGCACTGCGGTCCCGGTCGGGCCTAGAGCTCCCGCGAATTGCTCGGTATTCACGCGGTGATGACCGCGCGCGGCGAGGTGCTCGGCACCATCCTCGACGACACCGGCATCCTCACGCAGGGCAAGCACTCGGTGGGCGTGGGGCGGCAGTACACCGGCTCGGCCGGCAAGATCGCCAACTGCCAGATCGCCGTCACGATGGCGGTGTACACGGCGCGTCACGCCGCGCTCGCCGACGTCGGGCTCTGCCTCCCCAAGGACTGGACGGACGATGCGGCGCGCCTCGCCAAGGCGGGCGTCCCTGCGGACGTCGTCTTTCGGACCAAGGGAGAGATCGCGCTGGCGATGTTGAAACTCAGAACGTCTGGCTTTCACCGCACCCGCCCACGCCCTCCCAGCGCGCCCAACCGGGGCGATCGCTGCGGGGCTCCGGACGTCGGCCGCGGGGCGGCTTGGGGGGGACTGGCCCGGGGCTGTCGCCCGGTTGGGCGCGCTGGGAGGACGTGAGCGGGTGCGCACGTCGCTACCGCGACGGTGAGGCCGGGGACCGAGGGCGTGGGCGGGTGCGCACGTCGCTACCGCGACGGCGAGGCCGGGGATTGAGGGCGTGAGCGGGTGCGCACGTCGCTACCGCGACGGCGAGGCCGGGGATTGAGGGCGTGAGCGGCGTCCCCCCCCCAACTGATCATCGTGAAGACAGGCATCGACGATCACCCCCCACGCCCCCCCTCCGCCGCCCGCGTGGGCCACCGCCTACCGCCCCAGCTCGAAGGCCAACGCGCCGCCCGCCCCGACCTGCGCCTGCGTCAGCCGCGGGTGCGCCAGCGTCTCCGTGCCCCACCGCAGCGAGCGCGCCGTCGTCGCCCCGGTGCCGCCCTCCGGCGCCGTCACCCGCAGCGTGCGACCGCCCCCGAGCGACACCTCCGCGGCGGTCACCGACGGCGCGGCCAGCAGCCAGTCCTCGGTGCCCGCGAGGGGGAACACCCCCAGCGCCGCGAACACGTACCACGCGCTCATCGTGCCCGCGTCGTCGTTGCCCGGGATGCCGTCGGGCCCCGCCGTGTAGCGCTGCGTGCGCACCCAGTCGACGTAGCGCGACGAGGCCGCGAAGTCGTCGAAGGCCGACGGGATCCACGGCGCGTGGATGTCGGGCTCGTTGCCGTGCCAGTAGTAGTTGTCCGGCAGCGGGGTGCGCCGCGCGTTGAAGGTCAGCTCGAACATCTCGTCGAGCCGCGCCAGGAAGCGCTCGCGCCCCCCGAGCAGCGTCGCCAGGCCGCCCAGGTCGTGCGGCGCGAACCACAGGTACTGCCACGCGTTGCCCTCGGAGTAGTAGTCCTGCCACGACTCGGCCCGCGGCATCTCCGCGAAGCGCCCATCACGGTGGCGACCCACCATCCACCGCTGCTCCGGGTCGTACAGGTTGCGGTAGCCCGTCGCCCGGCGCGCCAGCACCTCCGCGTCGGCCGCGTGCCCGAGGCCCCGCGCCATCCGCGACAGCGCCCCGTCGGCGTAGGCGTACTCCATCGTCGCCGACGCGCTCGACCCGCGGCCCTCGATGGGCA
>CAIOSS010000653.1 GCA_903860995.1 uncultured delta proteobacterium
ACCGCGTCGACGGCCGCGTCGAGCTCGTCGCCCGGCACCGCCCGGTTGAGCAGGTCGAGCCGCAGGCCGTCCGCGGCGGTCATCTTCTGCCCGAGCAGCATCATCTCCAGCAGCGGGCGCCGCGGCACGATGCGCGACAGCACCGCCATGATCATCATCGGGAAGAGCCCGCGGTGTATCTCCGGCGTCCCGAGCACGGCGTCGTCGGCCGCGAGCGCGAAGTGCGACGCCGCCACGAGCCCGAGCCCGCCGCCCATCGCGGTGCCGCGCACCTTCGCCACGATGGGCTTCGGCGAGCGCACCATGGCGAGCAGCAGGTCGGCGTAGTCGCCCTTGAAATCGAGCCCGTCGCCCTCCCCCGACATCTGCCCGATGTTGCCGCCGGCGCAGAAGTGACCGCCCGCTCCAGTGAGCACCAGGGCCCGCACCGCGGGGTCGTCGGCCACGCCCGCGAGGACGTGCAGCAGCTCGTTGGCCATCTCCGGGCCGATGGCGTTGCGCTTCTCGGGCACGTTGAGGGTCGCCGTGGCGATCGTCCCGCCCTCCACCGCGCGCGCCTCGTAGGTGAGCGTGCGGAAGCTCACCGCGCCAGCCCCAGCATCGCCCTCGCCTCGTCGACGGTGGCCACGGCGCGGCCGATGTCCCGGGTCATCTGCGCGCCCTTCTCCACGAGCTCGCCGTTGGAGCGGGCCATGGTGCCGTCGGGCAGGTAGAAGTTGTCCTCCAGGCCGACGCGGATGTTGCCGCCCAGGGTGAGCGCCGCGGCGCAGAGCGACCACTGCTCGCGCGAGATGCCCACGACCTTCCAGGTCGACCCAGGGGGCACCTGGTCGGCCATGAACGCGAGGTGCTTCGCGCTGGCCCTCACCCCCCCGACGACGCCCATGACCAGGGAGAAATCCAACGGCGGCTTGAGGAGGCCCATCTCGATGAGCGGCTCGGCGGAGCAGACGTGCCCGGTGTCGAAGCACTCCAGCTCGGGCTTCACGCCGCTCTCGTTCATCTTCGTGAGCAGCTCGGCGATGTAGTCGAAGCTGTTCTCGAAGACGAAGTTGAACACCCAGGACTTCTTCTTCGGGTTGTACTTCGCGTAGTTCATCGAGCCCATGTTGAGGGCCGCGATCTCGGGCTTGTAGTCCGTGACGTGCGGCGCCTTCCGGCCCTCCGGGTCGATGGTGCCCGTGGAGAAGTTCAGGATGATCGGGCACGCCGCGCGGATGGCGTCGCCGATGGCCCGGTAGCGCGCCGCGGTGTAGTCCGGCGCGCCCTCGTCGCTGCGCGCGTGGATGTGCAGCACCGACGCGCCCGCGTCGTAGGCCCGCTTCGCCTCCGCGGCGAACTCCTCCACCGTGTACGGGATCGCGGCGCACTGCGCCCGGGTGGTGACCACGCCGCTCATCGCGCACGTGATGATGACCTTCTCGTTGCTGGTTCGGCTCATCGGTCCCTCGGCTCGTGGTGGGTCTCGCGGGCCGTCACAGGCAGCCCGCCTCGTCGGTCATCGCGTTGCAGTTGTCGTCGCGCCCGTTGGCGCACACCTCGCGGGTCTCGGGCACCACCTGGCCCGTGCAGAGCGGCGTCCCGGCGCCGTTGCACCGGCGCATGCCCTCGTGGCAGATGCCCACCCCCCGGGTCGCCGGCGGGCCCGTGTAGCAGACCACCACGGCGATGTTGTCGACCACGCCGTCGCAGTCGTCGTCGATGGTGTTGCACTCCTCGGTCTGCGGCCTGATCTGCCCGTTGCACTCCACCCCCCAGCGCCCGCCCACGCAGCGCTGGAACCCGTCGGCGCACAGCCCCACGCCCCGGGTCGGGGGGAGCCCCGTGTAGCACCCGCGCGTCGTGCCCTCCGCGCAGTTGCCCGACCCGAGGTCGGCCGCGGGCGCGTCCACCGGCACGTCCACCGCCACCGGCCCGTCGGAGCCCGCGTCCGCTGCGTCCGTCGCTCCGCCCGCGTCGGGCCGGTCGGTCGCTGCCGTGAGTGCGTCCGCAGGCGCCTCGTCGGCCACGTCCATCTTACCGGACCAGGTATCCTTCAGGTCGCCGAGGTCTTCCCCTCCCGCGTCGCGGTCGTTGTAGGTGCCGTCGCCCTCGGACACCGTCGCGCAGCCCAGCGCGGCCGTGAGGAGGAGCGCCGCAGCGGGTGTGCGTCGAGCCATCGCGCCGGGATGCTACCAGCGCGAGCGCGGCGGTGGCATCTCCGTCGCTCGCAGCCGGGCCCGCAACGACGCGGCGTAGGCCTCGCGCAGCGCGGCGTCGCCCAGCACCGTGAGCCCGTCGATCCACTGGGAGCACCAGGCGACGGCCTCGCGGATGTCCACCGGGCCGAAGCGGAGGTCGAGCGAGCCGTCCGCCGCCACGTGCTCGTCCTGCTTCGGGAACCACCGCCGGTCGCGCAGGTACGCCGCCTGCGACGGCTCGAAGCGCACGTCGACCATCACCGGCCGCTCGGAGACCGACGGGCGCACGAGGCCGAAGGGCGCGTGCACCAGCTCCTGCGGCCGCGGGCGCGAGCGCAGCATGAACTCCGACGGCCGCTGCCAGGCGGCCTCGGCGACCCAGACGCCGCAGTCGCGCGGACCCGGCAGCACCCGGTCGAGCGCAAAATTGCGGGCGTCGTCGAGCGACTCCGCGGGCGTCACGAGCCCGGGGAGGTACACCCGGCGGCCCTCGCGGACGATCACCCCGACGGGCCAGACCAGCCGCGGCTCGATGGCCCCGACGGGCGATCGCGGCCCGCCGGCGCGGTCGTAGCGCAGCCACAGGGCCCGGGGCGGGTCGTGCTCCGAGGCGGCGATCCACTTCATGAGGGCGCGCATGTGGTGCTCGCTGAAGCGGGGCACCCCGCTCGCGAAGGCCAGCACCCGCGAGTTGCGCCGTCGGGTGAGGGCGTCGAGGGTGGTGCCGTCGAGGGGGAAGAGCCCTTCGAGGAAGCCGCGCGCGAGGGAGTACGCCGCGCGGTCGACGACGCCGCCGTGGGGCTCATCGTCGGCCGTCGGGATGAAGAAGGTCGCGCGGCGCGGCGGACCCGCGGCGACGCCGCGCACGACGGTGTAGCCGAGCGCCGCGAGGTGCTCGTCGAGGTAGGTCTGGAGCGAGCGCCGGGACAGCTCCAGGCGCTCGTCGGCCATGAGCTCGTCATAGGTGCGCGGCGCCCGCTGGAGCGTCGCGATCAGGTGGTCGAGCTTGCGCGGGTCGGGGCGGGCCATGGGCGGGTACGGGGGTGCCCGCCACGATAGCGCCGCGGCGGGGACCTCAGGGAGGGTATGGGAGGAAGAACGAAGAGAGAGGCGGGAGGCGGGAGGGTCGGGACTCAGGTCACCGGGTGGTGATCATGTAGCCCATCAGCCGGCTGCTGTTGGCGAGCCAGTAGTTCTCGTCGTCCTGCCAGTCGACGTCGACAGCCCAGAAGCGGCCGAGGCTGGAGCGGCGGTAGGCCACGGCGACGTTGGTGGAGTTCCAGCCCACGATGGGCGTGACGCCGGGCAGGTTGCCCACGTTGTGGCCGCAGCCCGGCGAGTTGTGGGCGACGAAGGGGTTGTCGACCCAGAACTGATCCCCCGGGGTGAACTGGAAGTTCATCGGGATGTTGTCCTGGCAGCCGCCGTTGTTTGCGCCCTGCGTCACCGCGGTGCCGAAGACCGCGTTGAAGACGGTGTGGGTGATGCTGTACTCGGTGATCACGATGCCGCCGGCGGCGATGTACGCGGCGAGCGCGGGCCCGCTGTAGCCGCTGCCCGAGCGGCTGATGAGCATCGCCTGGGTGGCCGAGCTCGGCGTGCAGCTCGACACCAGCGTAAAGGAGGTGCCCGCCGGGAAGAAGGTGCGC
>CAIOSS010000654.1 GCA_903860995.1 uncultured delta proteobacterium
GACTCGATGGTGCCGTTGTGCATGAACACCCAGCGACCCCGGCGGAAGGGGTGCGTGTTGCGCGTCGCCACGGCGCCGACGGTGCCCTGCCGCACGTGCGCGAGCAGCACCGTGCCGACCCCCTCGGCCGCCACCGCGAAGTCGTCGTCCTGGAAGGCCGCGCGCGCCTGTCGGTGCACGCTCCAGCCGCCGCCGGGCGTATGCACCGCCACGCCCCACCCGTGCGGGTGCTCGTGCGAGAGCTGCCGCAGCCCCCGCGGAGCGTCCACCAGCCGTTGTCGCCACCCTCCCGGCGCGGTGGTGACCACCGCCAGCAGCCTGCACATCGTGACCCCGTGTATCGGGCGTGCGCGCCGCATCCGCCAGTTCCAGACGACGGATGTCATGGTTCTCCCCGTCGCCGGTCGGCCGCTTCGCGCGTCGTGGGATGCGTGCTATTCCGCCGCGCCATGCGTCAGACCGCGCTCTTTTCCGTGCTCTCGCTGCTCCTCGTCCCGGCCGCGGCGTCGGCTGATCCCGACCGGCTCAACAACCCTGCCCCGCCCCCGGTCGCCCCCGGCGCGCCGCCGCCGGACCGCTACGCGGCGCCGCCGCCGGTGGGAGGGTACGTGGCGCCGCCGCCGGTCGGAGGGTACATGGCGCCGCCGCCGGTGCAGGGCCGCACGCAGCCGGTGATGATGTCCCCGGCCCCGATGCCCCTCCGTCCGCCGATGGTGGTGGCGCCGCCGCCCCCGCCCGCGCGGCAGGGGCTCTTCGTGGGCGTGCAGGGCGGCGCGGCCATCCCCCTCGCAGGCGGCTACAGCAGCGTCCTCGGCACCGGGTTCATGGGCCTCGGTCACATCGGCTGGGCGACCCCCAGCGGCATCGGCGTGCGCGCCGAGCTCGGTGTGCGCTCCAACAGCTTCACCCCCGACGACCTCATCGGCGCCTCGCTCACCTCGGTCTTCTACGGCGCGGGCCTGCGCTACACGGCGCCGCGCGGGGTGTTCCGGCCCTTCGGCGAGGTGCTCGTCGACGCGTTCAGCACCCTGGCCACGTCCACCGACACCTCCGGCACCACCACCTCCAGCAGCGCGGGCGCCACGGGCGTGACCCTCGGCGCGGCGGTCGGCGCGGAGATCGAGGTGAGCAGCACCTTCTCGCTCGAACTCGCCGTGCGCTACGACCACGTCGTGGTCGCGGGCGGCACCGAGGGCCTCACCGGCGGACTGCTCGGCGTCCTCGGCGGCGGCTCCTTCTACTTCTGACCCGCGTCGACAGCGGCACGTGCCAGAGCTCGGCGGACTGCGGGCGGGTGTTCCGCGACCGCGCGGCGTGCGTCGCGGCCTGCGGGGGCTGAAGGCTCAGGCGCCGTCCCACGGGCGGCCGCGGGCGGCGGCGAGGCGCTCGGCCGCGATGCAGAGACCGCCCAGCACCGACACCCCCACGATCTCCGCGAAGAAGAGCAGCGAGGCGGCGACGGCCATCGTCCCCGGCACGCCCGCGAGCCCGAAGAGCGCGCGGAAGGCGGCCTCGCGCTGCCCGAGTCCCCCGGGGGTGAGCGGGATGTACGTCACCAGGATGATGGCAGGCACCACGCGCGCGCAGAGGCCGAAGGTCGCGACGGAGGAGAGCGGGCGGAGGAGGAAGTACACGCACACCACCAGCGCACCCTGCGTGAGCACGGAGAGCAGCACCGAGAGCAGCGGGCCGCGGAGCGTGCGCGGGGGCGGGACCTTCACCAGCATCGGGCCGAGCACCGGCGCCCGCTCGACGAGCGCGCGCAGGGAGGGCTGGCGGGCGATGGCGAAGGGCACGAGGAGCAGCACGGCGCTCAGGCCGGCGGCGCCGAGCAGGCCGAGCCCTAGGGTCCAGGAGACGGCGTCGCTGCGGATGGAGACCGGCGAGAGCATCGAGGCGCCCGCGATGAGGCAGAGCCCGAGCAGGCCCGAGACGCGCTCGACGAAGAGCACCGTGTACGAGGTCGCGAGGCTGCCCGCGACCTGGCGCACCCGATGGCCGCGCACGGCGTCGCCCGCCACCCCGCTGGGGAGAAGGTTGAACCACAGCCCGACGAGGTTGTGCCGGAGCATGGTGGACAGCGGCGGCAGGTTGGTGGCCCCGTAGGCGCGGAGCATCACGCCCCAGCGCACCGCACCGACGGCCACGGACGCGAACACGCACGCGAACGCGAGCCCGATGCCGGCGGGACCCACGGCGCCGGCCTCGTGGATGACCTCGCGCCAGTCGAGCCGACGGAAGAGCCAATAGAGCGGGAGCGCCGCGAGGAGCACTCGGAGCACCCGACCGGGCCATCCCTCCCAGGCCCGTCGCAGAGCGGACGGGGGGGCGGCAGGCGCGGGGGTCGGGGTGTCGGCGAGCGCAGACGATGTGGGGAGGGGCGCCATCAGCGGGCGGCGGAGACTACGGGAACGTGATGCGAACGCGAAGGTCTTGTCCGGGCGCCAGGGTGACCGTGCGGTCCTGGGTGCCGCGCTCGGGGTTGACGCACGCGATGCGATGCGTCCCGGGCGGCAGCGAGAGGCCGACGACGGGGGTCTGTCCGCGGCCGACGCCGTCGACGGAGACGGTGCACCACGGCGTGGCGCCGACGGTCAGGCGCCCGGGCGTGCGGTCCGCGACGGCAGCGGGCGCGGTGGATGAGGTGGTCGGGCGCCGGGTGCGGTCGTGAGCGCGGCGAGCCTGAGGGGTCGACGGATCGACGAGCGGCGCGGCGGGC
>CAIOSS010000655.1 GCA_903860995.1 uncultured delta proteobacterium
CCACGCCCAGGGGACCCTCCGGGACTACACCGACCGCCGCCGCGCCGAGGTGCTCTCCGAGTCCCGCGCCGTCTTCGTGAAGGACCACCCATGAACAGCTCCGACGTCCTGCGCCTGGTGATCGGCGCGCTCGCGGGCATCGCCATCGTCCCGCTGCTCATCTCCGCCGCCCGCGCCATGACCGTGGAGGTCGACGACGAGGAGGCCGTGCTGCGCACCAGCTTCGGCCGCCTGGTGCAGACGATGCGCGCGCCCGGCCTGCACTGGCTCCCGGCGCGGCTGCTGCCCTGGGTGGCGCTGCGCACGGTCTCGCTGCGGCGCGACTTCCGGCTCTTCGACGACGTGCACGTCAACGACGCGCGCGGCACCACGCTGATGGTCGACCTCTGGCTGGAGTTCCGCATCGAAGACCCGGCCAAGGCCCTCTTCGGGGTCGCGGACTGGGACCGGGCGCTGCAGAACCTCGTCGCCCACGCGGCCACGTCCATCCTGGGCAACCGGGAGTTCTCGGAGATCCTGAGCGACCGCACCGAGCTCGGCGAGCGGCTCCAGCAGGACATCTCCGACGAGACCGCGCGCTGGGGGCTCAAGATCGAGCGGGTGTTCATCCGCAACGTGAAGCTGCTGCCCGAGGTGTCGCGGCAGATCTTCGGCACCATCGCCGCGCGCCTGGAGCGCGCCAAGGCCGCCCTCGACGAGAACGGCCGCCTGGCCGCCGCGCAGCTCGAGGCCGACACGGGGGTGCGGGTCGCGGCGCTGGTGGCCGAGGCGAAGGCGCAGTACCCGCTGGCGGTGGGCCGGGCGCTCGCGGCGCTGCGCGACCAGCCCGAGGTGCTCGCGGCCTACCAGGAGCTGTACGCCCTGTCGCTGATCCGCCCGCACCGCACGGTGGCCTTCCGGGGCTTCGAGGGCGAGGCGATGCGCGCCGTCGACGCGGCGATGCTCTCCCCGTCCGGCGGCGAGGCGAGCGGCATCGCGCCGCTCCACGGCTTCGGCGAGCGGGCGATCCCGACCCGCTAGGGCGACGCCGCGGTGCCCCTCTCCGGGCGGGGCGAGCGACCGGTCGCCGTTCTTCCCGTCGAGGTCTATGGGGCGTCGCGCCGGCCGAGCCAGGCGTAGAGCGTCGGGAGCACGAGCAGGGTGAGCAGGGTCGAGGTGATGAGCCCGCCGATGACCACGGTGGCGAGCGGGCGCTGCACCTCGCTGCCGGCCCCGGTGGTGAGCGCCATCGGGACGAAGCCGAGCGAGGCCACGAGGGCGGTGGTGAGCACCGGGCGCAGCCGGCGCAGGGCGCCCTCCTGCGCGGCCTCGGCGGGCGATCGGCCCTCGGCGCGGAGCTGGCGCACCTGGGTCATGAGCACCAGGCCGTTGAGCACCGCGACCCCGAAGAGCGCGATGAACCCGACCGCCGCGGAGAGGCTCAAGGGGAGGCCGCGGGCCCAGAGCGCGAGCACGCCGCCGGTCGCGGCGAAGGGGACGTTGGCGAAGATGAGCATCGCGGCGCTCACCGAGCGCAGCGACGCGAAGAGCAGCGCCAGGATGAGCGCGAGGGCGACGGGCACCACCACGGCGAGACGGAGCCGCGCGCGCTCCAGGTTCTCGAACTGGCCGCCCCACTCGAGGCGGTACCCGGGCGGGAGGCGCACCGAGCGGGTCACGGCGCGCTGGGCCTCCGCCGCGAAGCCGCCGAGGTCGCGGCCGCGCACGTTGGCCTGCACGATCATGCGCCGCGAGAGGGCCTCGCGGTTGATCACCAGGGGCTCCTCGATGAGGTCGATCTGCGCCACCGCCCCGAGCGGAACCATCGCGTCGCCGGCCATGTGCACCGGCAGCCGGCGGATGGCGTCGAGGTCGTCGCGCGTCCCCTCCGGGAGGCGCACCCGCAGGGGGTAGCGCCGCCGCTCTTCGAGCACGCTGCCGACGGTGCGACCGCCGACGGCCTCGATCATCGAGAGCGCCTCGCGCCCGTCGACGCCGCG
>CAIOSS010000656.1 GCA_903860995.1 uncultured delta proteobacterium
GCGTCCGGGTGACCCCTTCGGATGGAGTGCGCGCCGTGTCCCCCCGCCCGCTCCCACTCTCGCTCGTCGTCGGCCTCGCACTCGCCTCGGGCTGCCGCCACCGCCGCGGCCACGCGCCGCGACCCGCCAGGGCGGCGGCCCGGGAGCTTCCGCCAATGCTCGCGCGTAGGCGTACAACGGATGATAGGTGTTCCGGTCACTGCAGCAGATCCGTGCCACCGAGGGTGCCACGTTGGTTGCCCGATACCCATGCCCTACCCCGTAGCGCGCTTCGACCGCGTCGTCGTCGGCGACCGCGTCGGACGCTTCATCGACGCCCTCACACGGTCGGGGTCTGGCTCGTGTGCAGGTGTCTCAGATCCAGCAGGACTGCGTGCCACTCCCGCTGGAGGTACGTGCGAGCAACCTCCGGCCGGAGCGCCTCTTCGAGTAGCGGGAAGAGGCTGGCCGGGGTGAGCGGCGCCCGGCCGACGGCGGGGAGCGTGAGCTGCTGTCGGGCCCAGGCCCGGGGCTCGATGGTGTCCCGGGTGAAGCCTTCGTGCAGGTGCCGCACGACCTCCTCGATGGCGCTCCAGGGTAGCGGGCGCGACAGGCGCCGCGCCCACCCGACCAGGAACCTCAAGCCGCGCAGGACGTCGTATTCGTAGAAGCGGGGGAAGGTGGGGGTGAGCCAGCTCTCGTCGATCAGGGCGCCCTTGCTGAGCGAGCGGCAGAGCCGACGCTGGAGGAGATAGTTCGCCCCGGCGTCCAGAAACGCCGTCTCTTCAGGCGTGAAGGGCCGCTCCGTGGACCCGAGCATCGCCTCGAGCGGAGGGAGCGTCGAGACCATCGAGCTTTGCGGCGACGGCCGGGTGTAGGCCGCCTCGTCGCAGTTGAGCCCGCCGTCGGGAAGCTGGTAGCGCAGGAACCACGCGCGAGCGCCTGGCAGCGCCTCGTCGATGGGCCTGCCGCGGCCTGCCAGCACCTGGACCATGCTGCCCAGGGCGCAGTGGCAGAGGATCTGCCGATAGGGATCGATGCCCGCCGGAATCTCGCTCTCGACCCGAGGGAAGGTCGGGAGGTAATGGCCCTGTAGCGCCGCGGCCATGGCCTGGGCGAGCGCCGCGGGGATGAGCGGGCTCAGCCCGATCTCGTGGAGCAGCGCCATGTGCCACCACGGGGAATCCCACTTCGGCCAGTAGGGGTCTCGCGCCACGCTGGCCAGGGCCCCCGGCGAGCCCAGGTAGTCGAGCGTCGCCTGGACGGCCCCAGGCGAGACCTCGACCTCGTGATGATTCCGAGGTGGCGTCTCGAGCAGCTCGGTCAGCGTCGTCATCGTCTTCCTCCGCAGCCACAGGGGGGTGAGCGTGGGGCCCGCCGCTCGCGTCCTACTCGACCCGTGGCGCCCTCGCCCGCGGAACCTGACCCGCGACAGCGCCAACGACCTCGCCGTCGGACAGGCGATGATGCTCGGCGCCGACCCCTCGACGTCACCTTGCCGTGCGCGAGCGGGTCCAGTCGATGCGCCACACGCCGCCCATCTTCACCCAGTGGAGCGGGCGTCGCTGCGCGTCCGGCGTCGCGAGCGCCAGGTGGTAGAGCTGGTCGACCCGCCCGTAGAAACCCCGCGTGTGGAAGCTCCCCGGCCAGTCGAGCTTCACGCAGTCGAGGTGGTGACAGAACTCGTGCACCAGCGTGCTCAAGAACGACCGCGGCGACGACACCTTCCCCCGCACCGCCGTGCGCAGCCACACCCGCACCCGCTGCGTGTCGGGCGAGTAGTCGCCGTAGAGCTGGTACGTCGTGACGCCCTCGTTCACCCGGTGCGGCCGCACCCCGAGCACCCGCACCGGCGGCGCCGCCACACCGAAGAACTCCGCCAGCGGCGACAGCACCCCCGCGCACGCGCGCCGCACGTCCTTGGAGTCTCCGCCCTCGACCGCCGCGCACAGCGCCAGCGTGGCCGTCTGCAGCGCGTCCGCTGGCGGCGGCGGCGCGAAGGCCGTGAGCGCGTCGCTCGCGTCGAACTCCCTCCTCGGTGATGCCCCCCGCGGGGCCGCGTCGGTGATCATCCGGCGAGCATACCAACGCCGCGCCGCGCTCCCCCGGCGGCGGGTACTACTGCCGCCCGCGAGGGGGACGCGGGCGCTCCCTCCCGGCGTCCACCGGCGGGGGTGCCCCTGCGTCGGGCGGGGTCACGGGTGCCGTGGGCGGCTCCGGCGGGGGCCTGGTAGTCCGACGGAGCGCCGTACTGCGGAACCATTGTTCGAGATCGCGCTCGTTTCCGCGGAGTGAGCGAACGATGATCGCTGGTCAGCTCCGCAGAAACCGTGCGAGGAGAAGGTCTTCCAGCTGCCGACGCGAGTCGACCACGCTCACCACGAGCACCCGCGTCTCGTGGATGCGATAGATGACCCTCCACGGCGGCACCACGAGCTCACGGTAGGTGGTGATCCCGTTCCAGCGAAGCTCCGGGACGACGCGGCCCCGCTCCGGCGCGGTCGCGAGGCCGTCGGCGCGGCGCTGGATACGGTCGAGCACGGCGAGTGCGTTGGGGGCGCTGTCGGCCGCGATGTAGTCGATGATCTCCGAGAGATCGTCGCGCGCCGTCTCGGCCCACTCGACCGTGAAGGCAGACTTCACGTCCGCGAAGCCCGGCGCGCCCTGGGCGCAGGCGGCGCGAGGCGCTCCCTCAGCGAGCGGAAGACCTCATCCTGCGGCACGGTTCGACCCTCCTGAGTGTCGCGATCACCCATCGCGGCGAGCTTCAGGAGAGCGAGGGCCCGACGGGTGCGCTCATACGACTCGACGTCTTGCAAAACCGCAGCATCGGTCCCGTTCTGGCTGATGCGCAGCGGCTCACCGGTCGACCGTGCGTTCGCAATCGCCTCGGCGAGGTGCGCCTTCACATACGAGATGGTCTGCACTGGCATGGCTTGGGCTCCCTTGGGTGATTAGTACCACCCTCGGTACCAGATTCGGACCCACCTGCGCAACGCCCCTTTCGAAACGCGCTACGGCTCGACGACGCTGAGGTCGAAGGGGTAGTTCACCGTCACCGCCCCGCCGCCCTCGGGCGCGGGAAACTGCCACCGTCGCACGGCACTGGCGACGCACTCGCCGAGCCCAGCGGGGCCCCGTCCCTTTGTCCGTCACCGTCGACGCTGGACGTGGTTTAGCACCGCGCCATCGCCGCCGATCACCCAGCGCACCGCCACGCGCCCCTCGGCCGTCGGAGCCTCCGCGAGCGCCGTCTCGTAGCAGCGCCGCACCTGCCCGAGGTTGCGTACCACCACCCGGCGGATCGCGTCCGGATCGAGCGATGCCGCGCTCGGCGGCGCCGGCCTGACGAGCGGCCCGATGGTGGTGCATCTCCCGTGGCACCTGTTCGGCAGGGCCACGCCCACGCGCACCCCGAGCGTTCATGTGGACGCCTCCACGATCGAGCGGGCGAACGCGTCGAGGCTCTGCGGGGAGGGCGCGCTTGCGGGTCGGGCGCTGCGTCCAGAGCAGCACCACGAGCGGGTGGAGGCCGTAGAGGACGCGCCCCACCGCGGCGGCGTCGGCGGGGGCGTTGTCGGCGCCGGCGCGCGCGATGGCCGGCTTCGACGCGTGGTCGCGCCCGTACGTCACGGATGGGGCGAAGTTCGTCGCGCGGCCGGCGGCCTTCGACCGGCCCTGGGTGGTCTACTTCGCGTGGACGTACCTCGGCGCGAACCCCTTCGGCTTCAAGGCGGTGTGCGCCTCGTCGTGGCTGGAGGCGCGCGGGAGACGCTTCGACGTCCGGCTGCCGCACGTGGCGGCGGCGGACGCCGAGATCCAGTTGCGGCACTTCCTCGCGCACGGCGGAAGCCGCTGGCGGCGGTGGACGAGGGCGCCACACGCCGCGCTTGACGCCGCCGTCGGCCGCGCGCGATCACTGCGCCGCCTGCGGTTGGGACACTTCCTGCCCATCCGCTGCCACCCGGAGATCTGCACATGGCGATCAACATCAACAAGGCGCTCGACAAGAAGTACGAAGGCAAGTCGCTCAAGGAGCTCACGGAGATCCCCGTTGAGGGCCTCGAAGGGCTCTCCGCCGACCACGGCGCGCTCCTCGCGAAGCTCGGCATCAAGACCGTTCGCGACCTCGCCGAGTGGAAGTACGTCGCCTGGGCCCAGGCGATCGTCGCCCTCGCGAAGACCGAAGAGTAGTCCGCGCCGCCGCGGCGCCTATGGCGCCCCCCCCCAGCGGGGCATAGGCGGCCCCCGATGAGATTCGCGTCCCCGCGCATTGAAACCCTGCCCCCGTCGATCCTACGGTCCGGGTGGCTGATGCCCCCCACGCTCGCCTCGCTCTCGCTCCCGGGTCTCACCCTCGCTGTGTTCGCGTTCTTCGCCGGGCTCACGCTCGCGTCCGCCGCGGTCGGATTCGCGCTCGAGCGCGCCCTCCCGAAGCGCAGGGTCTTCGACCTCCCGCTCTTCCCGGGGCAGCTGCGCTCCGAGCTGCTGGGCAACGCGGTCTTCCTCGCGGTGGCCACCGTGACGGTCACGCTCGCGCTGCGCTTCGGCGTGGTGCCCTTCGGGGCCCGCGGAGCGCTCGCAGGGGCCCTCACCTTCGGCGTGATGGTGCCGGGCTTCCAGGTGTTCTACTGGCTGCTGCACCGGGCGATGCACCACCGCGCGCTGGTGCGCATCCACCGATGGCACCACCGGTCGCAGGTGACGACGCCGCTCACGGGACAATCGATGAGCGCCTTCGAGGCGCTCGGCTGGATGCTCGGCTACGTCGGGCTCCCGTGCCTGCTCTCGCAGGTCGCGCCGCTCAGCTTCGCGGGCTGGGCGGGGTACCTGGCCTTCAACGTCTTCGGCAACATCGTGGGCCACGCCAACGTCGAGCCCACGGCGCGCCATGCCGCCACCCGCGGCGCCACCTGTTCGCCAACGCCTTCGTGTTCCACGCCCTGCACCACGCCCGCTGGACGGGCCACTACGGGTTCCAGGGCGCCATGATGGACCGCCTCTTTGGCACCGAGTGGAGCGACTGGCCCGCCCTCTACGAGCGCATCGCGTCGGGCCATCCGCTCACGAGCCTGAAGGCGCGCGGCGACGAGGCCGCCTGACCCCGATGGCCGGACCTCTGCTTGCCTCGCCCGCCGTCCGCGTCCCGGTGCTCGCGCCCGACGGGGTCTTCTACCTCCGCCCCGCGCGCCCCGACGAGCCCGCCGTCGCCGACGACGCGCTCGCCCGCCGCCTCGCCCGGCACTTCGCCCACGGGGTCGATTACGGCCACCTGCTCCTCGGCGCCGCCGAGCCCGGCGCCGTGCTGCCGCCCGCGTACGCCTGGCTCCGCGACGTCGCCCGCGCCTTCGTCACCCGCCTCTGCGCGCTGCCCGACCTCGACGCCGACCGCGCCTCCCTCGACGTCCCGCTCGCGCCCGACACCGCCGCGCTCCTGCTCGCGCGCGTGCCCCCGATGCCCGGGGCCGAGCACGCCTCCGCCGACTGGATCGCCCTCCGCTGGGCCGCCCTCAACGCCGCCGCCCGCGCCGCGCTCACGGCCCACGAGGGCCCCGCGCTCGCGTGGCTCCGCGCCCACAACCCCCTCTGGAACACCGTCGGCCGCGTGTGCTTCCACCTCGCCGAGCGCAAGGGCGACGAGGCCCACCCCTTCGCCTTCCTCGCGACCTACACCGCGGGGGTCTCCGCCGCCGCGGTGCAGCACCTCCCGCTCGGCCGCGCCCTCCAGGAGTACGCCGATGCGCGCGACCGCAGCCGCCTCATCGCGCTGCTCGCCCCCATCGAGCGCGCCGCCGAGCACAGCCCGCTGCTGCGCGCGCTCGTCGACTCGCACGAGATCTTCCACCCCCTGGCCTGGACCCCGTCGCAGGCCCACGCCTTCCTCACGCAGGTGCAGGCCTGCGAGGACGCCGGGGTGCTGGTCCGAGTCCCCAACTGGTGGAACCCGCAGCGGCGCCCTCGGCCGCGAGTGCAGGTGTCCATCGGCGCCCGCGGTCCGTCGCAGGTGGGCGCCGACGCGCTGCTCGACTTCGACGTGTCCGTCACCCTCGACGACGGCACCGTGCTCACCGCCGGGGAGATCGCCGCGCTCGCCGACGCCAGCGGCCTGGTGCTGCTGCGCGGCCGCTGGGTGGAGGTCGACCCCGAGCGCCTCAAGGCCGTGCTCGACCAGTGGAAGACGCTCCAGCGCGGCGCGCGCCACGGGATCTCCTTCCATGAGGGACTTCGGCTCCTCGCGGGCGCGATGCCCGCCGGGCGCGACGCCCCCGACGCCGACGCTTCCACGGACAACGATCAGGCGTGGCAGCGGGTCGAGGCGGGCCCGTGGCTGCGCGAGATGCTCGCCGACCTGCGCGACCCGTCGCGGCTCGGCGACACCGACCCCGGAGCCGCCCTGAAGGCGACGCTGCGACCGTACCAGCAGGAGGGCCTGCGGTGGCTGTGGTTCATCACGCGGCTGGGTCTCGGCGGGTGCCTCGCCGACGACATGGGCCTCGGCAAGACCGTGCAGGTCATTGCCTTGATGGTGCTGGAGACGCGCTCGCGGCCCCGGAAGGAGACGGCGCCGCCGCACCTGCTGGTGGTCCCGGCGTCGCTGCTGGGCAACTGGAAGGCGGAGTTCGAGCGCTTCGCGCCGTCGCTGCGGGTGATCATCGCGCACCCCTCGGCGATGCCGCGCAAGGAGCTCGACGACGGCGCGCCCCTGGACGGCGTCGACGCCGTCGTGACCACCTACGGAACCCTCCACCGCGTCGGGTGGCTGCGCTCCACCCCGTGGAACCTCCTGGTGCTGGATGAAGCCCAGGCCATCAAGAACGCCGACACCCGCCAGACGCGCACGGTGAAGTCCCTCACGGCCCGCGCCCGCCTCGCACTCACCGGCACCCCCGTCGAGAACCGCGCCGGGGACCTCTGGTCGCTCTTCGACTTCCTGCAACCGGGGCTGCTCGGCACCGCCCGCGCTTTCAGCCGCGTGGCGAAGCGGGCCGCCGAGGCCGGGGACGGGGCCGCCGCCTGGGGGCCCGTGCGCGCGCTGGTGCGCCCGTGGCTCCTGCGGCGATTGAAGACCGACCGCTCGGTGGTGAAGGACCTCCCGGACAAGACCGAGCTCACGGCGTACTGCGCGCTGACGCCCGCGCAGGCGAAGCTCTACGCCGCCGTGGTCGCCGAGCTGCGGCGGCGCCTGGAAGACCCGGACCTCGACCCGCAGGTCGAGCGCCGGGGCGTGGTGCTGGCAGCGCTGATGCGCTTCAAGCAGGCGTGCAACCACCCCTCGCAGCTCACCGGAGATGGGGAGTGGAACCCTGGGGATAGTGGCAAGTTCACCCGCTTGAAGGAGATCGCTGAGGTGATCGCCGAGCGGGGCGAGAAGGTGCTGGTGTTCTCGCAGTTTCAAGAGATGACCGGGCCCTTGTCGGAATACCTGGAGACGATCTTCGGGCGGCCGGGGCTGGTGCTCCACGGGGCCACCCCGGTGGCGAAGCGCGCGAAGCTGGTGAAGTCCTTTCAAGAAGATCCCGCGGTGCCCTTCTTCGTACTGTCCTTGAAGGCAGGCGGCACGGGGCTCAACCTCACCGCGGCGCAGCACGTCGTCCACTTCGACCGCTGGTGGAACCCCGCCGTCGAAGACCAGGCCACGGACCGCGCCTACCGCATCGGCCAGCAGCGCAACGTGCTCGTGCACCGCTTCGTCTGCCGGGGCACCCTGGAGGAGCGCATCGACGCCATGCTCACCGGCAAGCGCGCCGTGGCCGACGCCCTGCTCGGCGGGGGCGGCGCCGACGGGGCCGCGATGCTCACCTCGATGTCCGATGAAGAGCTGCTGAGCGCGGTGTCGCTCGACCTGGGCCGCGCCACCGCGGAGTGATCGCTTGACGCCCCACGGGGCGCCGGGTTCTCTTCCATCGACGAAGAGGAGACCGCGATCCGATGGGCTATTACCAGCAGTGGGCCCCGTATGTTCCGGTCGCCGAGCGTCGGCGCAAGGCCGCCGCGGCGATGAAGCAGCGGGCGAAGAAGGGCCTCGTGGTCGAGCCCGTGGTCATCGAGGGCCGCGCCATCGCCCGCAGCGCTTGGGGCAAGCGCTGGTGCGAGATGCTCGAGAAGCAGGCCGACTTCGAGAACCGCCTGCCCCGCGGCCGCACCTACGCCCGCAACGGCAGCGTGGTGCACCTCGCGATCGCGAAGGGCGAGCTCACCGCGGTCGTGAGCGGGTCGGAGCTGTACGACGTGCGCATCACCATCGCCCCGCTCCCCGAGGCGCGCTGGAAGGCCGTGCGACGCGAGTGCGCGGGGCAGGTCGGCTCGGCGCTCGCGTTGCTACAGGGCAAGCTGTCCGACAAGGTCATGGACGTCATCGCCCGCCCCGGCAGCGGGCTCATCCCCCACGCGGGCGAGGTGAAGTTCCGGTGCTCGTGCCCGGACTCGGCGTCGCTCTGCAAGCACTGCGCAGCCGTGCTCTACGGCGTCGGGGCGCGCCTCGACACGAAGCCCGAGCTGCTCTTCACCCTCCGCGGCGTCAGCCACCTCGACCTCGTCGACGAGGCCAGGGTGAAGATCGCCGTGAAGCCCGGCGCGAGCTCCGCGCTCAAGGCCGACGACGCGACCCTGTCGTCCATCTTCGGCATCGACCTCGGCGGCAGCGCGCCCGCGGCGACGGAGCCCGCGAAGAAGAAGGTCCCCGCGGGCCCGGCGAAGAAGGCCCCCGCTGTTGTGGTGATGGCGAAGGCCGTGACCGCGGCGCCGAAGAAGAAGAAGCCCGCAGCGGCGGCGGCGGCGGTGGCGGCGGCGCCGGCGCCGGAGCACACGATGGCCGAGCTCCGGGCGATGGGTCACTCCGCGGCGCGGGTGAAGGCGATGCTGAAGGACGGCTCCATCGAGCGCGCGTCCTTCGGCTGGTACCGCTTCATCCGCTGACGGCCCGACGCGCTATCCTCCGCGCCCAACCCATGAACCCCGAGCTCGCCCCCAATCCCCTCCTCGTAATGCGCTTCCGCGGTTCGCAGGCCGCGATGGGGGCGCAGCACGGCGCCGTGCTCCGGCAGCACGGCGGCTTCGAGGCCACCAACACCTTCTATCCCACCATGGCCGCGCGCATGCTCGGGCTCGGCGTCCCGCACGCCGCGCGGCGGGCGCTGGAGTCCCTCTTCGGGCCGGTGCTCTTCGCCAAGGCCCTGATGCTCCATCGGTACCGTCAGAGGCGCTTCCCGGCCTACCTCGCGCGCAACGAGGCCATGCTCGCGGCGGTCGGCGCGCCCCGGCGCACGGCCGTGGCGATGCTCACCATGGACGTGCTCCAGAACACCGTCGCGCTCCTCGGGCGCGCGGGCGCCTTCCCGGCCCACCTCGCGAGCTTCGCGGCGATCCCCGCGTGCTCCAGCCTCGCGGCCTGGGGCGACGCCTCCGCCGACGGCGCGCTCCGTCACGCCCGCAACTTCGACTTCCCCGGCGCCACCGTCTGGGACGCCGCGCCCGCCGTGGCCTTCTGCGAGCCCGACGAGGGCCTGCGCTACGGCTTCGTCACCACCCGCGGCGCCGACCTCCCCGGCGTCACCGGCTTCAACGAGGCCGGGATCACCCTCACCGCCCACACCCGCTTCCACCGCGACGTGCGCTACGCCGCGCCCGCCATCGCCGACCTCGGGCACGAGATCGTCCGCCGCGCGCGCACCCTCGCCGACGCCGTGGCCGTCGCCCGCGAGCTCGGCTCGGCCTCCACCTGGGGGCTGCTGGTCTCCTCGGCCGCGGAGCGCGACGCCGTCGTCATCGAGACCACCGGCGGCGCCGTCGAGGCGCACCGACCGGCGCCCGGCGCGGCGCACCTCGCGTGCACCAACCGCTACCTCTCGGCGGCGCTGCGCGAGGGGGAGGTCACGTCGAGCGCGGCCTTCGCGGCCGACTCCGACGGGCGCTTCCGCCAGATGCACGAGCGCGTGCGCGAGGCCGTCGAGGGCCTCTCTGCCGACGACCTGGAGTCGCTGCTCGGCGACTACCGCGCGCCCGGCTCGGTCGACCTCGGCGACGGCGTCGAGCGCCTCTCCGGCGACTGCGTGGTGTCTGCGATGTCGGTGCAGAGCATCGTCGCCGAGCCCGAGGCCCGTAGCATCCGGGTCTCCGTCGGCCGCGCGCCCACCGGCCTCGGCCCCTACGTGAGCGTGCCCTGGTCGTGGGATGGACCGGTCGGGGAAGTGACCCTCGACGCCGCGCCGGGGAGCGCCACGGGCCGCACCCACCGCGGCGATCCCCTGACCGCGGAGCAGCGGGCGACCGCGCGGGCCTACGCCGTCGCCGCGCAGGCGCACCTCGCCGGCGCGCACCCCCGGACGGTGCGCCCGCTCTTCGACGACCTGGTGCGCCGGGCGCCCCGCGAGCCGGGCTTCCGTACGATCGCGGCGCACTTCGCCGTGCTCACCGACGACCTCCCGGCCGCCCGTGATCACCTGCGCGCGGCGCTCTCGCTGGAGGGCGGCGCCGTGCGCCGGGCGCGGCTGCTGCTGTTGCAGTCGCGGGTGCTGGCGGTGCTCGGTGAGGCCCGCGAGGCCGACGCCGTGCGCGCCGCGCTGATGGCGATGGAGGGGGCCGACACGTCCGTCGCCCGCGCGGAGGCTGCGCAGGACGCGCGCCGCCCGGTGTCGCGGGCGCGGCTACGGCGGATGGTGCCGGACGTGTTCCTGATCGACGCCGCGATGGTGGGGTGAGAGGAGCGCCCGGGCCGTTGGGTCCGGTCGATGAGCGCGTCAGGAGATCCACGCGACGGCGTCGTGGGCGCTTCGAATACCTGCGCGGTCTCGGGACCGGGTGCTGCCCGGTTGACCTGCCCATCCTCCCAAGGCGGCCAGGGAGCTTCCGCCAATGCTCGCGGGTTGGCGTACAACGGATGATGGGTGATGCGGTAACTGCAGCAGATCCGTGCCAGCGAGGGTGCCGCGTTGGCTTACCTATACCCACCCCCGTGCCGAGCAGCCCGCAGTTGCCCTGCGTCGCGCACACGTTGTTGGTGCCGTCGGTGTGGAGGCCGTCGTTGAACGCCGCGCTGTGCAGCCGCATGGGAAACAGCACATCACCGCGTCACGGGCGATCGTCCACGCTCGCGATAAGACTCAGTCCTTGCGGGGAGTGAGAAAGGCCCAGAGCTCGACGGTCACCCGCTCCGGCGTCCACGGCGGCGGGAGGTAGATCGCCACCGTCTTCTCGATCATCACGGCGGGCCACCGCGTCGGGTGATCGACGTCGAACCAGGCCTCGTCGGCGCGAGCCGATCGCAAGCGCATCGGCACTGGATCAGGGCGATACACCGAGTCTGTGATGTCGCTCCATGCGGCGATCTTCGCCACGCGGGCGACAGCCCCGAAGGGCTCGGGCGGGCCTGCCATCGCCTTGACGCGCACGCACCACGCCGACGCGCCGACGAGTCGCGCGTCGTCGAGGCGACCGAACCAGAGTCCGTCTTCTCGCGGCGACAGCGCAACCTGCAGATCGGGCGCGCGCTCCGTCGGCGCGGGAGGCAGTGAGCGGTCGGGCGCGGGCGCGGCGACGTCGGCTCCGTCGCGCTCGTCGTTGTCGATGAGGAGGCCGTCGGGCGCGTTCGTGGCGAGGGCGTCGGCGTACCAGCGCGCGTAGGCCGCGTCGCGCGTGTGGGCGCGATGCACGAGGCCCGGCGCGTCGCGCAGCAGCCGCAGAGCGAGCTCGACGGGCGATTCGAAGCACGTGTCGTCGACGCCGAAGATGCGCTGTCCCTCGGCCGTGGAGTAGTTCGTGTCGAGGGGCGGCGCGCGCCCCGGGAGGGCGCCACGGAGTGCGACGGCGCGGGCCGCGGGGACGTCGAGTTGAACGCGCCAGTGCATCCCCGAGCGCGAGAGCTCGCAGAGGGGTCTCAGGCCCTCGAAGCCCATCGCGTGAAGCTCCCGCACCGCGAGGAGCAAGCGCCGCGCAGCGCTGACCGGCGTGACGCGGGCGAGCGCGAGCAGGCCCAGATCACGGGCGCGGGCCTCGTCGTCATCGCGCGCGTCGGCGAGTCGTCGCGCGGCCTCGTCGGCGGTGCGCAACGCGGCCGTCTCGGTCGGCGTCCAGCCGACGCAGCGCGCGATGAAGTACAGCGCGGGCGCGGCCTTCACGGGCCACGATCCACGCAACGGAAAGACCTCCGAGACCGTCGCCCCCAGTTCGACGAGGCATCGGGCGAGGGCCGCGGAGGCTCGCTCGCCGGGACGCCGCTCGACGACGGCGAAGGTCTCTCCCGTCGCGCGCGAGACGAGCGACACGCGGCGCTCCGCGTCGACACACACGACGCCGAGGTGCCGCACATCGTCGGTCGCGAGGGCGTCGATGCGATCACGAACCCAGCGCGGGAGCCCCGCGGCGTCGGTGTGATCGGGCGCTTCGTCGGGGCGCGGTGCGGCCTCGGTGCCTTCGCGAACCTCGGGGTTCGGCGCGGTGAGAAGTCGCGCGCCTCCGCCGAGGCGGATCCACCCTTCGGGGGCGCCCGGCGGTCCATGGGTCTCGACGAGGGGGGACGATGCGCGCACCGAACCACGCGCGAGATCGACGTAGACGGGCACCATCGCGCAATAGGGGGGCGCGCTCACACGAAACTCGAGCTCCGCGGCGAAGGCGTCGCCGAAGACGTGCCCCGCCGCGCGCACGGTCGCCAGAAAGGCGCACGCGATCTTGCCGTTGCGATCGGCGACGAGGATCACGCGTGGGGTCAGCGATCCGTCGCGGACCTCGAGGTGCGCGACGAGCCAAGGCGCGGACTCCGCGTCGAGGCGTACGAACGCGATCGGATGCTCGCTGCGCGCGAGTTCGAAGGTGCGGGTGCCGTCGACGCCGAGGCGCAACTCGAGGCGCGCGACGAAGACCGAGCGCTCGCCCTCGATGTGCTCCTCGAGCACCGCGAACACCTCGTACGGTCCCCAACGAAACCGCGGGAGCCCCATCCAGCCGACGCTCCCCGCCAGCTCGACGCCGACCTCACGGGCGAGGCGCACGCGCGCTTCGCGGCGGTGGAGCATCGCGCTCAACGTCCTCTTGAACGCAGGAACGCCGCCGAGGTAGCCCTTCATCGCGTTGAGCGCGCGCCGCTGCTCCAGCAGCCGAAGCATCTCGGGCACCTGCCGCGCGACGCGCTCGGGCGTGAAGTCTGCGAGGCGTTCGAAGCGCAGCGCGACGTCGCGCGCGACCGTCGCCGCGGGGTCGAGATGGTCGGGCACCGTGAGATCGAGGCGCAGGGCGTGAGCGGCCATCACCGCGTCGAAGCCATCCTTGTCGAGCGGAACCGTGGGACGCTCGTCGAGGGGGCGCGGGTCTTCGCGGCCCGTGTGGTCACCCACGACGAGGATCTTCAGCGGGAGCTCGACGTCGTGGTTGGGCGGAGCGTCCGTCGTGGGGCGATAGACGATGTTCACACGGACGCGCCCGGCGACGGTCGCGTCTTCCCCCGCGGTGTCGTTCGAAGGTGTCGTCGGTGACGGCCGCGCCATGCGCCGGATCGTGCGACAGGAGGCGATGGAGTGTCACCCCCGAGCGCGCCAGGCAGCGGAGTACGTGCGTTCCACCTGCGCCCCGCTCGCGATGCCGAGCGCACCCTCAGCGGCGGCAGCACCGACGGACCCCCGCAGCGCCGCCTGCGCCGCCGTGCGGAGCCAGTCGGGCGTGTGTCCGTGTCCTTGGCGCAGCGCGCCGTGCGTGTGAATCGCGGGAACAGGCATTTCAACCGGGCGGGTCCCTGGCACGAGATCGCTCGGTGCACCGGCGCGCGCGCCATGTGCGCCGCCGCGGCCCGCGGGATGCCCGGCGGGTCTCAGGTCCCCCGACAAAGCCCTCGCGAGGCGGCGCCGATGGGTCGTGGTCACCGGCGGCGCGGCCGGCTGCACCGCCGCGGATGCACGCGCGGGCTGGTGGCCAACCCTCTTCCCACATCGATGACTGCCGGCCGCCTGGAGGCTCCGCGGCTTCGTTCAACCGCGCCTTGGCGAAGCGCCCGAGGCCTCGCGGTGGGCTGTCACCCGACCGCGGTGGCGCTTCACCCAATCGCTATCTCCTCTGTAAACCCGAGCAATTTCGTGCCAGGGACCCCCCCGATTGAATCACCCAATCCCCCCGCGGGGCCAGTACGGCATCACGCGGATCACGTCCCGCACGTAGTCCTCGGCGTCCTCATGCGCGCGGGTTCTCCAGCGCCCGTCCGTCGCCGCGGGCTGAAGCCCGATTGCTTCGACACATCTTGAGCGGGGGCGATCTGTCGCCAAAACGCTGGCAGGATCGTTGTTCTGGTGGATTGGGGTCGCGGACTCCCAGCGAGCGGCGCGGGCCCGCGAGGCCATGTCCGCCAGGCTCGGACCGTCCCCTCTTTTGGGGCTCCGGCTCGCATTGGCGTTGACCGTGGCGGCACAGCCGCGCTGTGATCGCGGCCCCCAGAGATGGCTGTGCCGTGGGCTTCCCGGCACGAAAGAGGGCAGAACCGATGGTTGCTTGCTTCACGATACGTTGGCGCGCACCGGCGCTCATGGGTCTTCTCTGCGCGGCGCTCGCCGCGTGCTCAGGTCGCTCGGTGGTCGGCGGGCCGCCGGACGCGGCCGCCGACGCCAGCGACGCCGCCAACGCGGTCATCGACGCCAGCGATGCGCCCGACGACGCGGGGCCCACGCGCTGCACCTCGGACGCAAACTGCGCGACGGCCCCGGAGGGGGCGGTGTGCAACCTCGTCACGGGTCTGTGCGTGCGGTGCCTCCCCTCGCGCGACACGTGCGCCTCGGACAGCTACTGCGACCCCGGGATGCTCACCTGTGTGGCGGGCTGTCGCGCCGACGAGGCGTGCCGCACCGCCGACGCCGACGGCGGCGTGAGCGCGCTCCGCTGCGACGAGCGCACGCACACCTGCGTGCAGTGCGTGACCGACGGCCACTGCCCCATCGGCAACCTGTGCCGCGGCAACACGTGCGCGCCCGGCTGCGACAGCGCGCGTCCGTGCCCCACGGACCTGACGTGCTGCACCAGCGCCTGCGTCGACACGCGCAGTAACGTGTCCAGCTGCGGCGTGTGCGGCGCGGCCTGCGCCGTGCCTGGCGCCATCGCGGCGTGCACGGCGGGCGTGTGCGCCATCGACCGCTGCAACGCAGGCTATGGCGACTGCAACCTCGCGATCGGCGACGGCTGCGAGACCAACCTCCAGAACGACGTGGCCCACTGCGGCGCGTGCGGCGCCACGTGCCCCGCGCTCGAAAACGCCTCGCCCGTGTGCCGCATGGGCGCGTGCCAGGTCGGCGTGTGCGCGAGCGGCTTCGGTAACTGCGACGACAACGCCGCCAACGGGTGCGAGACCGACACGCGCACGGCCCCCGACCACTGCGGCGCGTGCGGCACGGTGTGCTCGGCGCCGGCCAACGCCGACGCGACCTGCGCCGCGGGGGCGTGCGGCTTCGCGTGCCTCGCGGGCTTCGCCGACTGCGACGCCGATCCCGCCAACGGGTGCGAGACCGACACGCGCACCACCATCGAGGACTGCGGCGCGTGCGGCAGCGCGTGCGCCGCGGGGCCCAACGCGATGGCCGCGTGCGTGGCCGGCGCGTGCGTGGTCGGCGCGTGCACCGCGGGCTTCGCCGACTGCGACGGCACGGCGTCGAACGGATGCGAGGTCGACGCGCGCATCAACTCGATGAACTGTGGCCGCTGCGGCACCGTCTGCGCTGCGGGCCAGTTGTGCACCGCGGGGCGCTGCGGACTCCCCTGCCCCGCGGGGCAGACGCGCTGCGGCGCCACCTGCGTGGTGACCGCCAACGATCCGTCGAACTGCGGCGCCTGCACCAACGCGTGCCCGATGGGGCAGCTCTGCGGCGATGGCAGCTGCCGATCGACCTGCGGCGTCGGCCAGACGATGTGCGGGCGCTCGTGCTCGACGCTCGCCACGGACCCCACCAACTGCGGTGCCTGCGGCCGGGTGTGCGCCGCGGGCCAGAGCTGCGTCGCGGGGAGCTGCACGCTCGTGTGCCCGACGGGCCAGGTGGCCTGCGGCGCGGTGTGCTCCGATCCGCAGACCGACAACACCAATTGCGGCGTCTGCGGGCGCATCTGCGGCCTCGCCCAGACGTGCACGCTCGGGGTCTGCACGCTCACCTGCCCCGCGGGGCAGACGGCGTGCGCGGGCATGTGCACCGACGTGACGCGCGACCCGAGCAACTGCGGCGCGTGCGGCACCGTGTGCCCGTCGGGGTGCTTCAGCGGGCGCTGCGCCAGCGTGCAGGACGTCGAGGCAGCCTTCGAGAACAACTGCCTGCTCTACACCTCCGGGCGCGTGTTCTGCTGGGGGCGCCGCACGGGGCTCCTCACCAACGTGAACACCTCGTACCTGCACTTCACGACCCCGCAGCAGGTGACCGACGGCATCCGCAGGCCCCTCGAAAACGTGCGTCAGATCGCACTCGCGCAGGACCGCGGCTGCGCCCTCGGTCGCGACGGCTCGGTGCGATGCTGGGGCGCGGGCTACAACCTGGGTCCGGTGGCCGGCCTCGCCGGCGTGGCGCAGATTCACGCGCGCAACGGCTCCAACTTCTTCGCGGTGACCATGGCGGGCGCGGTGTACACGTGGGATGGCATCCCGCGCGCGGCGACGGCGCCCGCGACGGCGGTGGCGGGCGTCACCAGCGCCGCCGAGGTCGCGGGCGGCGTGGGCTTCGGCTGCGCGCGCCGCAACGACAACAGCGTGGTGTGCTGGGGCACGGGCACGAGCGGACAGCTCGGCAACGGCGGCAGCGCCACGAGCGCGGCGCCCGTCACGGTGACGGGCCTCACCGACGCCGCGCAGATCACCGCGGGCTCGGCGCACGCCTGCGCGCTCCGCCGCGGCGGCACCGTGGTGTGCTGGGGGCTCAACGCCGCGGGCCAGCTCGGCGACGGCGGGACCACCACGCGCAACGTGCCCGTGGCTGTCGTGGGGCTCACCGGGGTGACCCAGGTGCGCGCGGGCACGACCCACACGTGCGCGGTGCTCTCCGACGGGTCGGTGCGCTGCTGGGGCGCCAACGGGTACGCACAGCTGGGCAACGGCGCCACCGCCGCCGCGCAGCCCACGCCGGTGGCCGTGGCGGGCCTGCCGCTCTCGCGCTCGGTGGCGGCGTTCGAGCACCACACCTGCGCCGTCGGGCGGGACGACCGCGTGCGCTGCTGGGGCTACAACCCCTGGGGCGAGGCGGGCGGCGGCACCGAGGCGCAGTCCACCCCTGTGGCGGTGCGGGGCCTCGCCAACGTGACGGACCTGCGCGGGCGAATCACGAGCGCAAGCATCTACGACAGCACGTTCTTCAAGTGCGCGCTCCTCGCGAGCGGCGCGGTCTCCTGCTGGAGCACCGTGACGTGCCCCGCGGCCAGCGCGGGCGTGCTCGGCAATGGCGCTAACCTGCCGTCGATCATGCCGGTGGCGGTCACGGGTCTCACGACCGCGACGCAGATCACCGTGGGCGGCGCGTTCGTGTGCGCCCGCAAGGCCGACGGCACGGTGGCCTGCTGGGGCGCCAACGGCGTCGGGCAGCTTGGCAACGGCAGCACCACGGCGAGCAGCGTGCCCGTGCTGGTGCGCACCGCGGCGGGCACGCTGGGCGGCGTGGTCGAGGTGCACGCGGGCACCAACCACGCGTGCGCGCGTCGCACCGACGGCACCATCTGGTGCTGGGGGTACAACTTTCACGGCGAGCTCGGCGACGGCACCATGAGCAACCGCTCCGTCGCCGCGCCGGTGACGGGGCTTACGGCCACCGCGCAGCTCCAGGTGGGGTCAAACTTCGCCTGCGCGCGCCTCGGCGACGCGATGAACCGGGTGATGTGCTGGGGACGCAACATCGAGTATCAGCTCGGCGACGGCAGCAACACGAACCGCTTCCGTCCCGGCTACGTGACGGCGCCCACGTCGACGATCACTGCCCCCGTCGAGCAGCCGGGCATCACCGCGCTGCGCTGCGAGGAGACCGGCTGCTGGGCGCGGCTCACGGCGGGCACCGCGCACCGCTGGGGCTTCAGCAATATCATCCTGTCGCGTGTGAGCGTTGATCCCATCGGGGTCATCAACCTTCCGGGCTACGCGGACCAGGGCTTCGGCGTGAACTGCACGCTGCGCACGGACATGAACCTCTACTGCCAGGGGCTCAACGAGTTTGGCCAGCTCGGCATCGGCAGAACCTCTTACAGCGAGGTCGCCACGCTCGTCCCCGGGTCGTACGCGCGTATCCAGGCCGGCATCGCGCCAGGCGTCCCCTGCGCCATCGAGCGCACCACGGGCCGCGTGTTCTGCTGGGGCCCCACGCGCAGCAACTACCTCGCCAACGCGGGCGCAGCGCCCGGCGTCGACGGCATCACCCGCGCCCCCGCGGTGATCACCCTCCCGTAGCGCCCGCCACGCGGCGCGAAGGCGCGTCTCCCTCGCCGAAAATCATCCGGCGCGCATCCGCGGCCACGGAGAGTCGTCGCGTCACCACAGACTGCTCGAAATCGTAGCCGTTCGTGACGGGTTCTCTCCGCACGATGCGCCCGGTCGCCCCGTTGGTCGGCAGGCAGGGGAGAGGGGCCCACGCGGATACACTGCCCGGCCCCGAGGCCGAGCCCGCGGTCAGGGTCCCGGCGAAGCGCCGGGCAGCGACGCCCGGGGACGCCCGAGCTCATCGTCCTCGTCGCGCTGGGGCTGCACGGTGCGCGCGCCATGTGCGCCGCCGCGGCCCGCGGGGTGCGCGGCGGGTCTCAGGTCCCCCGACAAAGCCCTCGCGAGGCGGCGCCGATGGGTCGTGGTCACCGGCGGCGCGGCCGGCTGCACCGCCGCGGCTGCACGCGCGGGCTGATGGCCAACCCTCTTCCCATATCGACGACTGTCGGCCGCCCGGAGGCTCCGCGGCGTTGTTCAACCGCGCCTTGGCGAAGCGCCCGAGGCCTCGCGGTGGGCTGTCACCCGACCGCGGTGGCGCTTCACCCAATCGCTATCTCTTTCGGTAACTGCAGCAGATCCGTGCCAGCGAGGGTGCCGCGTTGGTTCGCCTATCCCCCGCGCAGTCGCGGCGCTCGCGGGGTCTCGGCTAGCATCTGCGGCCGTGGCCCTCGAGCATCTGGAGCGCGTGCAGTTCGAGCACCGGGCGCAGTGTCGGGCGTGGCTCGAACGCCACCACGCGACCTCCCCGGGCGTCTGGGTCGTGACCTTCAAGAAGGCCGCCCGCAAGCCCTCGCCGAGCTACGACGAGATCGTGCTCGAGGCGCTGTGCTTCGGCTGGATCGACAGCAAGCCCGGCAAGGTCGATGACGAGCGCTCGAAGCTGTACGTCTGCCCGCGCAAGCGGGGGAGCGTCCGGGCGGCGACCAACAAAGCGCGCGTCGAGGTGCTGCTCGTCGCTGGGCTGATGACCCCGGCCGGGCGTGCGCAAACAGCTCACCTTCTGGGTCGAGAGCGCGAAGACCGCGGACACCCGAGGGCGTCGCGTGGACGAGATCGCCCGCCTCGCGCAGCAGAACGTGCGCGCCAACCAGTGGCGCCCGAAGACCTGACGCCGACGGTCGGAGCGCGCCCCGCGGAGCCTCAGTGGACGTCGTAGTCGTGGTAGCCGAGGACGAGGCTCACGAAGACGTCGGCCTGACCCTGCGCGGGGCGGTACTCGACGTCTCCGCGGACGCCCACGGTCCACGCGGAGCCGCGGTCGACGGTTTGAAACAGCCCCACGACGGTGTGCGTCCGCGGGCCGAAGGGGAGCTCGACGCCGAGCTCGAGCGAGGTGTTCACCGCGTACCAGACCGTGCGGTCGCGGAGGCTCGCTGCGAGGGGCGCGAACCCGAGGCGAGCGTACGGGCCCACGGGCTCGCGCCATGAAATGAAGCTTACGTGCGTGCCCAGGGCGCCGTGCGCGTAGTCGCCGGTCGCGCGCACGGTCGCGTCGATGCCCGCGTAGAGCCTGTTCCCGAAGGCGTACTGCCCCGACGCGATGCCGCCGACCAGGTCGTGATCCCCGCCGGTGGGCACGGCGAAGACGCCGCCGTTCAGTGAGCGCGCGAAGCCACACGCGGGCAACAGCGCCGTCGCGTAGAGCGTGAGCGCGGCGCGGAGCACGGCGGAGGTCCGAGGCGTCGCCATCCGCGGACGGTACCAGCGGGCACCCTCGTGGGGATTGTCTCCACCCGCGATCCGAGGGTGCGTCTCTCCGGGCGCGCCGGGGCGACGTCCGCGTCGGGCGCGTAAGGGGGGGGGGCAGGGCGGCGTCCTCAAACCGGCTTGAATTTCCGTTGCGTACACTGGGCGTTCGACCGCTCGTTCGTCGTCTTCGGCCGGGGTTCACCGTAGGTCCATGCGCCCGCCGCGCTCGGTTCACCGCCGGGCTACCAAGGGCTGA
>CAIOSS010000657.1 GCA_903860995.1 uncultured delta proteobacterium
CGGCGATGCAGACCGTGGAGGTGCTCCGCCGGGCGGACATCGGGTGGCTGCTGGTCGCGACGTTCGAAGGCGATGCGGTGGTGCGCGCGGAGCCCTTCGACGCGGTGGCGCTCGACCTCGCGGGGCTGTGGGCGGTGTAGCGGGGGGCGGGGAACGGGGCGTCGGCGGGATGCGCTTCCCCGGTCGGTCGCCGCTGCGCAGACGAGCGCGCCGGCGGGCTACGGTTCGTGAAGCCTCGGCGCCAGGTCCAGGCGGAAGGCTTCCATCGCCAGGGTCTTCGCGGTCGACCATCCGACGACGCCTGCGAGGCGGGTGAGCGGCAGTGAATCGAGATTCGCGCCGAGCGTTGCTGCGGTGAGCCCGCTAAACGCGTGGCTGGCATCCGTGAGCGCCAGAGTTCATCCCGCTTCTGGGTTGAGTGAAGAGATTCCGCTGGCAGCGCAGAGAAACTCGCTGTCCGCTTCGAGTCTGCGAATCGATCGGCAGCGTGGTGCGTTCATGGATTCACGATGGGGACGCCGACAGCGACACTCGGGCTGGTGGAGTCGGAGCGCACGCGCAACCTGATCTGGTTCTCCTCGCAGGGGTGCGTTGATCGGAGCGGCGCGCGAGTGTCGGTCTGGGTCGGCGGCAGCCTCGTTGGCGTCTACGACCCCGAGGACAGCGGCGCGCGCAACGTCCTCGCCGTCGGACTCGCCCTCGACGCCAAGGTCCACCTCGGGCGCCTCGCCGAAGCGTTCGGTGTGACCTCCGAGACGCTTCGAGTGCTTCGGCACTTGAGGCAGACCGAGGGCGTCGAGGCGCTCGTGCAGCGTCATCGCGGCGGCGCCAACCGGGTCAAGGTGACGCCCCAGCGGCGCGCAAAGATCGAGGCGATGTTCGAGCGCGGGAGCTCGATCAACGAGGTCCTCGCGCGCGTGGGATCGCGCTGGTCGCTCGGTCGCAGCACCGTCGGTGAGGTGCGGTCGGCCTGGTCGGCGCGACGCGCACCGGCAGCGTCCCCGGTCGTCCCGGCGCCTGAGACGGCACGACAGGGTGAGCTCCCGTTGGTGCCCGTGACGAGCGCCGCGCCCGCCCGCGAGGTGTCCCCCGTCGCGGTCACACCGCCAGCCTCCGAGGCCTCGTCGGGCGCGGCAGCGCCGCTCGCAGTGTCGGCGGACACGGCATCCGCGGCGCCAACATCGTCGGGATCGACCGACGAGCAGGCCGGTTCGGACGAGGTGATCCGCGCGCGTGAGCCCAGCTCGGGCCGGAGCGTGCAGCACGCGGGCACCTGGGTGCTGCTGGCGATGGTGTCGTCGCTGGGCCTCCACGCCGCCGCCGAGCAGCACCGCACGACGCGCGTCTCCGCGGAGGCGCTGCGCCTCTCGCTCGACGCCCTGATCATGGCGCTCGCGATCGGAGAGGGATGCGTCGAGGGCGTGCGTCGGCTCGCGACGCCGAGCGCGCCTGCGCTGCTGCGGGCCGCGCGAGCACCCGCCGCGACGTGGGTGCGCCGGGTGCTCGGACGCTTCGCGCGCGAGGGCGCCAGCGCAAACCTTCACCTCGCGATGGCGGGACGATGGATGCGCGCGGCGGCGGAGGGCGAGCAGGAGGCCGCGGTGTTCTACGTGGACAACCACCCGCGGCAGTACACCGGGCAGGCGGTGATCCGCCGCGGGTGGCGCATGCAGGACAAGAAGGTCGTTCCGGGCGCGAGCGACTTCTACATCCACGACGAGGACGCGCGACCGCTCCTGCGCATCACCGCGCCGGAAAACCCGCCGCTCACGGACATCCTCTCCCGAACGGCGACGCTGCTGCGCGCGGCGCTCGGTGACACGCAGCGGATCCTGCTGGCCTTCGATCGGGGCGGGTCGTTCCCGGAGCAGATGGTGTCGCTGCGCGACGAGGGCTTCGAGTTCGTGACGTACGAGCGACGCCCGTACGCGCTGATCGCGCCAGGGGGCCTTCGATGAGGAGGCCGTCGTCGATAGCGAGACACTCTCGTACAAGGACACGCGCAAGAACCTGCGCGCGGGGCACGGTCGCGTGCGCCGCATCGCGGTGCGCACCGCCGAGGGCCGGCAGATCAACCTGCTCGCGGTGTCCGCGCTCCCGGCGCCGCGCCTCATCGAGATCATGCGCGGCCGGTGGGGGCAGGAGAACGCCTTCAAGCACGGCGCCGAGCGCTGGGGGATCAATCAGCTCGACGGTCGCGTGACGGAGCCGTTTGCGCCCGAGAGCATCGTGCCGAACCCTGCGCGGCGACGCCAGCAGCGCGCACACGTTGACCCCGCCCGCCGACCCGCCGAAGAGCATCACCCGCGCCGGGTCGCTTCCGAAGCGCCCGATGTGGGTCTGCACCCAGCGCAGCGCGGCGACGACGTCCATCAGGCCAAGGCGGCGTCCCGGGAGCTTCTGCCAGCGCTCGCGGGAGCGGGCACTCTGGGTCATGGGTGTTTCGGTGGCTGGAGCGTATCCGTGCCAACGAGGGTGCCGCGTTGGTTCGCCTGTCCCCCGCGCCCGGGCCGCGGGACCCGTAGCGCGCGGGCGCCCGCTCTGGGTGCGCGGCGGTGTCTCACGGGTCGCGTTCGAGCGACGTCAGATCTGTGACCTCACGCCTCGGACGCCAATCGGATTCGAAACACGTTTCAGACGCAGCTCGGGTGCGAATCAGATTGCACCCTCGGGCCTCTCGCAGGCAACACTCCGGTCGATGGGGGTGTGAGGCTATGGGAGGACTGTGGGGCTTCATCGGGGACTGTTAGCGGCCTGCGTGCTGAGCGCACCATGGTCCGTGGGGGCTGAAGACATCGGGGCGGGCATCCGCCTCGAGTACGTGCGCGGCGCGGGCGCCGAGCGTTGCCCTGATGGGTCCAGGGTGCAGGGCGCGGTCGCGGCCCAGCTCGGACGCTCGCCCTTCACGGCGGAGGGCGCGGCGGTCGTGAACGCCACGGTGAGTCGCGACGGGCACGTCTGGCTCGCCACGCTGACGCTCCACGATGCCACCGGGGCGTCCGTCGGGTCGCGCGCGCTTCGCGTCGCCTCGGCCGACTGCCGCGACGTCACCGACGCGCTGGCCTTCGCGCTCGGCCTCGCGGTCGACTCGCTGGCGCGCCGCTCCGCGCCGGCGGTGGCGACTCCACCCACCGCACCCGCGCCCGCGGCTGCGCCCACGCCGCCGGCGTTCAACCCCTTCGTTCCGATGCTTCCGCCGCTCGCGCCGTCGACGCCGCGCCCGGTGGCGGCGGTCGTTCGCCCGCCTGCGCCCACGCGGCCCTGGCTTTTCGCGGTCGGGCTGGAGGGCGGCGCGATGGCGGGCGTCGTCCCGGCGGTCAGCGTCGGGCTCGCGCTCGCCGTCGAGGTCCGCCGCGCTCGCTGGGGGGCCGAGCTCACGGCCGGGTACCTTCTCCCGGGCGTCGCGCCCGGCGTTGTCGCGAACACCAGCGCCAGCGTCGATGCCCTCCGCGCCAGCCTCGCGCCGTGCGTGTGGCTCGGCGCGCTACGGCTCTGCCTCCCCTGCACCGTCGCGCGCGTCTCCGGTCAGGGCCGCGGCGTGACCGTTCCCCTCGAGGCCGCAGTGCCCTCGTTGCACCTCGGGCTGCGCGCCGACCTCGTGCTCGGTGCCTTCGGGGGCGTCAGCTTCCGGCTCGCGGCCGGCGCCTCCGCGGCGCTCGTGCGCGCGAGCTTCCGCCTCGACGGCGAGTCGATCTGGTCCGCCGGGCCGATCGATGGATGGGGCGGCGCGGCCGTTCGGTACACCTTCCCATGAGCCTGGAGCACTCCGCCTCGCGCTCCCGCCGGGAGCCGTAACCCGATGGCATCGGCAACATCGTTCTGGCCGCAGATCGAGCCGTTCGTCCCGTGGATGCACAGCCTCGTGCGTCGGCTCGGGGTGCGCGAGCGCGACGTGCCCGACGTCGTCCAGCGGGTGTTGATCTCGCTCCACCACCACTGGGCCGAGTTTGACGACCGCCGCGCGTTGCTGCCATGGCTCCGGGTGTTCGTGCATGGCGCCGCCTCCGACTATCGCAAGCGCTCAGACATCCGGCACGAGGACGTCGCCCTCGACGGGTCACCGATGTCCGCGGTCGAAGACCCGGCGCCGCTGCCCGACCTCGCCCTCGAGGCCGAACAGCGCCGGGCCCTCCTCCTCGAAGCCCTCGACACGCTGGACTTCGATCGGCGCAGCGTGCTGGTGCTCGTGGAGTTCGAGGGCGTCGGGGTTCCGGAGATCGCGGCGCTGCTCGAAATGCCGGTCCCTACGGTACACTCCCGGTTGCGCCTCGCGCGGGAAGACATCGCCCGGGCGGTGCGCCGACTGGCGTTGCAACGCGGACATCGATGAACTCGGAGGACGAAAACGCGCCGCTGCCTCCGGACGTGCAGGCGTTCTTCGACGCCGAGCGCACCCGTCCGCCGCTCAGCCCCGCGGAGGTGCGCGCGCTGCGCGAGGCGACCGAGGCCGCGCTGCGCCGGGAGGCTCCCCCGGCAGGCCCCACCCGTCGCGCCCCCGGCGTCGCGGTGGGTCTCGCGGTGGGCGTCGCGCTGGGTCTCGCGCTGGGCGCGGGCATCACGATCGCGCTGCGCCCGGTGCCGGCGCCCCGGGTGCTGCGCGTGGTCGAGACGCGCGTCGAGGTGCGAGAGGTGCGCGTTATGCCCGATGCGGGTCCGCGCGGCGTGGAGGTGCCCGCGCCTTGGTCCGACGCGCCCGCGCCTCGGTCCGGCGCGCCCGCGCCTTGGTCCGACGCGCCAGCGCCGTCCGTCGACGCACGGCCCCGACCGACGGCCGGCGACGCGCTCGCGCGCGAACAACTGCTGCTGCAGCGGGCTCGCAGCGCCCTGCTGCGACACGACGGTGCGGCGGCGCTCGAAGGGCTGCGACTGCACGCGGGACAGTATCCCGTGGGCGCGCTGATCGAGGAGCGCGAGGCGTTGCGGGTCGAGGCGCTGATGCGGTTGCAGCGCACCGGCGAGGCGCGCGCCCGCGCGGCGGACTTCCATCGCCGATGGCCGGACAGCCTGCTGGCAGACATGGTCGATCAGGCGCTGTCCGGCGGCGCACCGACGGACTGAGCGCCCGATGAGGCGGAGGGGAGGTTCGATGGGTCGAGCGGTTCAGGCGGGAGCGGGTGCGCTGGTGGCGTGGGGCGCGTTGATCGGATGCTCCGTCGAGGGGGATCTCGGTGGCGGGGCGGCGCCGACGCCGACGCCGCCGTGCGCGACGCCGTGCGACGGTGCGTGCGTCGACCTGAGCACGAACCCGGCGCACTGCGGCGCCTGCGACGTGGCGTGCGGCGACGGGGAGGCGTGTCGCGCGGGGGTGTGCGCCTACCCCTGGCCGGCGCAGTGGGTGACCACGTACGTCGAGCGCTTCACGACCTCGCCGGTGCCGGGGTGGTCGTGGAACAGCGGGATCTGCGCGCGACCGGGAGTCGGGGCCGCCCCAGACGGCACCCCGGGGTGGCAGTTTCGGCCGGACTGGGTGCAGTTGCGGCGACGGGATCCCACGCCCGTTGACGGCTATCGGGCCTGGGTGTGGCGGATGTGGATCGGGCCGCCGACGGATCGCACCTGGAACGTCTCGGGGTGCATTCGCACGCGGGTGACGTCCGAGAACACCACCGACGGCACCGGGCTCTGTTTCCGCGTCGGCAGCGCCAACGATGGGGGCGTCACGTGGGTCGCCGACGGGTCGGAGGTGGCCGCGAGCCCGAGCGGAGCGACCGGGCGCTGGATGGAATTTCGCTGGGAGGTTTCCCCGTCGAACCGCCGGGCGCGCGCGCGGCTCGACGGCGTGCTCGCGTGGGAGGGCGCCGTCGACGACGCGGAGTGGGACGATCGTCCGTGGTGGAGCGTCAACGTGTTTCGGGCGGGCTTCTACGAGGGGTGCAACACGGGGCTGTTCGTGCTGGCGGAGGCGCGGGGAGAGGTCGCAGCGGCGCGCTGACGCGGCGGGCGCGGCGAAGGCGGACGTCGTAGCGAGAGCGCCATCGCCAACCCGGGTAGAGCGACGCGATCGCGGACGCGATGCGAGAGCCCCATCCAGTTGCGCGTCGCAGGGGATTTGAAGGGTTGGCGGGCGTCGCGGAAGACGCCTCGGACCGGGGTTGGTCGCGTCCCGCGCCTGCACCCCGGGCAAGCGAAGGCAGGCGCCCCTCACGGGGCTTCCGGAGGCGATGAACAACGCCGATCAAGACCCTCGACGCCGGCGCTGATCGAAGACGCGGCGTCGCTCGTGGGCGTCGTCGCCCGCGGCGCGGGCGGCAGCGCGGCGCGCCTCGTGGCGCTGGACGGGCGCGGGATGCTGCACGCGCGCGACGTGGTGTGCACCAGAGTTCGTCCCAACTGTCCTGCTAAACCTGTGATTGCGGGTCGCAACCGCACCACGTTTTCCTTGAAATCGCGGGAGTTTCGCGGTCTGTGGCCGATGAAAAAAGCAACCTCGATCCGGCTGTCGCAAGATCAAGATGGACGTACCGATCGGCCGATTTTTCTGCGAGGAGACGCGTCACATCGATCACGGGAGGGCCGGCATCGGTGCCCGTGGCGGGGGCCATGGGGGGAGCGCCCCGCGAGCAGCAGCGCGGCGGTGAGCGGCCTCGTCCGCGAGCCTGA
>CAIOSS010000658.1 GCA_903860995.1 uncultured delta proteobacterium
ACCCCCGCGGTTGGTGCACATGATGTTGTCGCTCTTGAGGTCGCGGTGCACGACGCCGAGGTCGTGGGCGCGGCCGAGCGCGGCGGACATCTGCTCCAGCACGTCGATGGCGCGCACCTGCGGAAACTGCCCCCTGGCGATCTCCGCCGAGAGAGGCGTGCCCACCAGGTACTCCATCACCAGGTAGAGCTCGCCCTCCTCGGTCTCGCCGATGTCGTGGATGTCGACGATGTGCGCGTGGTCGACCCGGTTGGCCGCGCGGGCCTCGCGAAGCATCCACGCCCGCAGGTGGGTCTCACCGCGCAGGTCGGGGCGGATGAGCTTGAGCGCCACCACCCGCTCGATGAGCACGTGCCGGGCACGGTAGACGACGCCCATGCCGCCCTCGCCGATGCGTGCCTCCAGCCGGTATCGGCCCGCCACCACCCGGCCGAGATAGGTGTCACTGGATTTCTCCGCTGCGTTCGCCTTGCTCACTCTACTCACCTCGACTCACGACCCATCGGACTCTGACGGGCTTCGAGGATATCACCGAGACCGCGCGCGGAATTCGCCAACGTTCGCCCGGTCGTCAACTCTCCCGGGTCCGCCGTCGGGTAAGGGCGATTCGAACGATCTCGGGCCTGGCGTCGAGGCGGACGGGCGGGCCCGTGGTGCCGATTCCGCGAGAGACATAGAGGGTCGCGCCCCCGTGGGTGTATCGACCGGCCACATACGGGAGGAGCGACCCGGCGACGCCGAGGGTGTTGATCTGACCCCCGTGGGTGTGACCCGAGAGCTGGAGCGCCACCCGGTGCTCCATGTCGACGAAGAGCATCGGGTTGTGCGCGAGCAGCACCACGGGGTCGTCGGGGTCGCGCCCGCGCAGAGCCGCCGCGAGGTCGGGCCCGGCGCCGGTGCCGATGCGCGGGGCCATCACGTCGTCGACGCCCGCGAGGATGAGCCCGCGCCCGCGCGCCCCGTCGGGCCCGAGGGCGGTCGAGCCGTTGACGTGGGCGCGGATGCCGGCCGCGCGCAGCCCGCGCGTCACCAGCGCCGGGCCTGTGTAGTGGTCGTGGTTGCCCAGGATGGCGTGCACCCCGCCCCGGGCCTGGAGCCCCGCGAGCGCGCGCATCGCCTCGGGGATGTGCCGGGGGTTGTGGTCGAGGATGTCGCCGGTGATCACCACGAGGTCGCCGCGGAGTCGCGCGACCCGGTCGAGCACGGCGCCGATCTCCCGCGGGCCGGTGAACACCCCGAGGTGGAGGTCGGTGAGCTGGACGATGGTGAGCCCCTCGAGCTCAGGCGGCAGGGCGGGGATGGCCACCTCGATGGTGCGCACCTCGATGTCCGTGCGGCTCCATAGACCGCCGCGCAGGAAGGCTGGCGCCCCCACCGCGAGCGCCGTCGCCGCGGTGCCCTGGGTGAGCAGCCGTCGGCGAGACTCGAGCGCCGGGGCCACCTCGAGGACCGGCACCCGGCGGGCGCGCGCGTACAGGTGGACGCCCGCCTCGATGAGGCGCCCGGCGAGCTCGGCCGCGACCACCACGAGGAGGCACGCGAAGAGGAGCAGCACCGCGACGCGCACCGTGCCGATGAGCCCGCGCAGGGCCCCGCCGCCGAAGGGCGCCCGGGTGCGGGCGTAGACCTCCAAGGCGAGCGCGAGGGCGACCACCGCCAGCGTCGCGCGGCGCAGCGCCCGGGCCCGGCGGGGCGCGTCGGCCCAGCGCGGACGGAGCGCGCGCACCGCCGTGGGGAAGGTGAGGGTGAGGGTGCCCGTGGTGATGAGGCTGATGACGATTCCAGAGGCCATGCGCGGGCTCCAACGTGGAGGCCGACGGGCGGGAACGCAAACCGCGAGTGAGCCCTTGGGGCGCCGGGGCTCTGGTACCCTCGCGGGCCTCGTGTCGCCCTCGCCCACGCCGTGGTCCCGCCTCGCCGCGCGCGCAGACGATCCGCGGGCGGCGGCGGCGCTGGCCGGATGTTTCGTGGCGCTCGCGGCGTGGCAGGCGGGCTGCGCCCCCGTGTGGGACGGCGACATCTGGTGGATCCTCCGCGCCGGGGACGACCTGCTCCGCGAGGGCGCGGTGCCCCACGCCAACCGCTACTCCTTCACGCGCCCGGGGCACCCCTGGGTGATGCACGAGTGGCTCTTCGGCGCCGTCGCCGCGGCCCTCGTGCGCGCGCTGGGCGTCGCGGGCCTCGCGCTCGGCCGGGCCGTCGCGGTGTTCGTGCTGGTCGCCGCCCTCCTTCGTCGCACCGCCCGCGACGCCCGCCCCGGCGTCGCCGCGCTCACCCTCGCGCTCGCGTTCATCGCCTTCGGCGCCCGGTGGGAGTCGCCCCGCCCGGTGGGGATGCTCCTCGGCGCCGCGCTCGCGGCCCTCGCGCTCGCGTTCGACCCGGCGTTCTCCACCCGCCACGCGATCGCCTACGCGGCCATCACCGTCGCCTGGACCAACCTCCACGGGAGCTATCCCCTCGCGTCGCTCTTCGCCGCCGCGGCACTCTTCGAGCCCGGCGGCGATCGCCGCGCTCGCCGCCTCGCGCTCGCCCTCGCGCTCGCGGCCACCTTCGTGAACCCCTACGGCGTCGCCCTCCACGATCTCGTGCGGCGCTACGTGCTCGGCGCGCCCGACGACAGCGTCGCCCTCGTCCACGACCGCATCCGGGAGTGGTGGCCCCTCTGGCGCTCGCCCCTCCTGGTCGTCTCGACCCCCTTCGAGCTCCTCGTCGGCGCCCCCCTCGCGGCGCTCACCGTTACCCTCCTACGTAATCCCCGGTGGCGTCCGCGCGGCGTCCTGCTGGGCGTGCTCCTCGCGATGGCGCTGCGGCACAACCGCCACCTCCAGCTCTTCGGGCTCTGCGCCCTCTCGCTGCTCGCGGCCCCCATGGAGGCGCATCTCGTCCGCCGGTCGGGCGTCGCCCGCGCCCCGCGCCCCACCCGATGGGCGCGCTGGCTGCTCGCGCTCTTCGCCGTCGTCGCGCTGGCCAGCTGGTCGTTCGCGCGCGCGCGGCGCTCGGCGGGGGACTGGGTCGACCCCACCTCCGACGACGAGGACGTGGCAGCGCTGCTCGCGGGCACCGCCCCGGGCGCGCGGATGTTCGTGACGCTCTTCTTCACCGGCTACGCGATCGAGCGGGCGTACCCGCGGGTGAGGGTGTTCTTCGACACCCGCAACGACTGCTACCCCGCCGAGGTGCTCCGCGCGGGCTTCGACCTCGACGCGGGCCGGCTCGACCCGGCGGCGGCCGACGCCGCGCTGCGCCGCTGGGGCGTCACCCACGCGCTCATCGGGTGCGAGTCGCGGGCGACGCGGAGCTTCGCGCGCTGGCGGGTCGAGCGCCGCGCCGGGCGCTACTGCGTGATGGTGCCCTGAGGGCGCTCAGCCTGTGTTGCGCAGCCCCGCGGCGATGCCGTTGATGGTCAGGAGGATCGCGCGCACCAGGTCGGCGGGCACCGGCTCGCCGCGCGCCGTGAGGTCCCGCTTGCGCTTGAGCAGGTCGACCTGGAGGAAGCTCAGCGGGTCGACGTAGGGGTTGCGCAGCTCGATCGAGCGAGCGAGCGTGGGGTTGTGGGCGAGGAGCGTGTCCTGCCCGTAGATGGTGCGGATCGCCCGCGCGGCGCGGCCGTGGTCGAGGGCGATGCGGGCGAACAGGCGCCGGGCGGCGTCGGGCTCCGGGTGCAGCGAGAGGTACAGCGACGCGACGCCCATGTCCGCGGTCGCGAGGGCCACGGCGACGGCGTCGAGGGTGGACTCGAAGAAGGGCCACCGCGCGCGCATGCGCCTCACCTCGGCGACCCCGACGCGACGCAGGAGCGCCCCGAGCCCGGCGCCCGCGCCGTACCAGCCGGGGAGGTTGAGCCGACACTGGGTCCAGGCGAAGACCCAGGGGATGGCGCGGAGGTCCTCCAGGCGCGTCGAGGTGGTGCGGCGTGCCGGGCGCGACCCGAGGGGCATCGCGCTGAGCTCGGAGAGCGGCGTGACGGCCTCGAAGAAGGGGATGAAATCGGGGTCGCGCACCAGCGAGCGGTAGGCGTCGAGCGCCGCGTCGGCAGCGACGGAGAAGCGGTCCTCGTAGGCGGCGAGCTCGTCCCCGCCGGGGTACGCCGTGGTGAGCGAGGCGTGCAGCACGCCGCCCGCGATGACCTCCAGGTTTCGCGCGGCGATGTCCGGGAGGAGGTACTTCCACCCGATGACCTCGCCCTGCTCGGTGAGCTTGAAGCGCCCGTCGATGGACCCCGGCGGGAGGCTCTCGACCGCCCGCTGCGCGGGCCCGCCGCCCCGGCCGATGGACCCGCCGCGGCCGTGGAAGATCGTCAGCGCGACACCGTGCTCCTGCGCCACTGCGGTGAGCCGCTGCTGCGCGCGGTACAGCGCGAAGGACGCGGTGAGCATCCCGGCGTCCTTGTTGGAGTCCGAGTAGCCGATCATCACCTCCTGCGCGCCGCCCCGCAGCGCGAGGTACCGGGCGTAGGCCGGGTGCGTGACGGCGGCCCGCAGCTCGTCGGCGCTGCGGGTGAGGTCGTCGAGGGTCTCGAAGAGCGGCACCACGGACACCGCCGCGACGCCCCCCTCTGGGCGGTAGAGCCCGGCGATGCGCGCGAGCACCAGCGCCGCGAGCATGTCGTCGCGCCCGCGGGCCATGCTCAGGATGAAGGCCCCGGCGGCGCCGTCGCCCGCGAAGGCCCGGATGCGGCCGACGGCCTCCATCGCGCGCATCCCGTCGAGGTCGGGCCGGGCGGGCACCCTCGGGCCGTCGAGCGCGCCCGCGAGCCGCGCCTCGTCGAGGGAGGTCGCGTCGTCGAGCCAGAGCGCCGAGCGCGCGGCGTCGCGCACCCACG
>CAIOSS010000659.1 GCA_903860995.1 uncultured delta proteobacterium
GGGGTTGCCGAGCGCCACGAGCAGCGAGCCGTCGGGCTCGTCGCGCACGGGGATCACCTGCCGCTGGCGGGCGAAGCCGAAGTCGAAGCCGACCTCGCGGAGCAGCGCCACGGGCATGTCGCCGGTGCGCGGCAGCGGGTCGAGGAAGGGGAGGCCGAGCTCGTGGGCGAGCGCCTGGCTGAGGGGTGTCTCGTCGACGCCGTTGCGCGAGAGCGCGTCGAGGAGGGTGCCGCCGCGGTCGACCTGGCCCAGCGCCTCGGACAAGCGATCGGGCTCCACCACCCCGTGGCGGCGAAACACGTCGGCCATGTACTGCGCTGCGGACATCGTCTTCGGTGCTCCTACGGGTTACACGCGCGGGTACGCCGCCGCGCGGCGGGGGTCCTACGGTGACGGGGCGGGCATCGCCACGGGGAAGGCCAGCGGCGCCGAGAGGGGCGCGGCGCCGGGCGCGAGGAGGGCCGGGGCGTTGGGCGCGGCGGTGGCGCCGGGCGTCGTGGTCGAGGAGCGCATCTCCACCGGGAGCTCGATGCTCTCGCCGGGCTGGTGCGGCGGCGGCGCCACCGGGCGCGAGCTCGACTCGAACTCGGCGCGGGTGCGCAGCTCGCGGATGGACTGGCGGATCTCCTCGACGAGGCCGTTGGTGCGGGAGTAGTCGCGCGTCGGCTCGTAGTCCTGGTCGCCGAAGACGAAGTACCGGTCGAGGAACTCCTGCCGCTCGCGCATCTTGCGCTCGAAGATGCGCCGCAGGTCGCTCTGGTCGCGGATGACGTAGGGCGTGAGGATGAGCAGCAGGTTGGACCGCTGCGTGGTGCGCTGCGTGTTGCGGAAGAGCGCCCCGAGGATGGGGATGTCACCCAGGATCGGGATGCGGGTCTCGGTGTTGGTGTCGGTGTTCCGGATGAGGCCGCCGATGACGACGGTGTTCTGGTCCCGCACCACGACGACGGTCTTCGCGGTGCGTCGGTTGATGGTCACCGCGCCGAGCTGACCGCCCGACGAGGCGCCCACCTCGGAGATCTCCTCGTCGATCTCCAGGCGCACCTCGTTGGAGTCGTTGATGTGCGGCACGATGCGGATCTTGGTGCCGACGTCCTGCCGCGGGGCCGAGAACCCCTGGCCGCCGCCGAGCAGGCCCGCGAGCGCGCCGGCCTGACCGCCCGCGGCGCCCGCGAGGCCGGCGATGCCGCCGATGTTGGTCTGGAGCGGCACGTTCTGCCCGACGTTGATGTCCGCGGGCGAGTTGTCCGTCGCGATGATGTGCGGCGTCGAGAGCACGTTGGCGTCGCCGGTCGAGGCGAGGGCGTTGAGGGTCACGCCGAAGGCCGGGATCGACACCCCGATGCCGGGGATGAGGTTCTGCGAGCCGGCGACCTGCTGGCCGCGCACGCCGAGGGCGAGGCCCGTGAGGGTGTCCGCGCTCGGGATGATGCTCGACAGGGGGTTGAAGCCGCCGAGGGCGATGCCCTGCTGGCCGCTCTCGTCGAGGGGCAGCGCGCCGTGGAAGTTGAGCCCCAGGCGGTTGGAGCGGTTGATGGAAAGCTCCATCACCACGGCCTCGATGAACACCTGCCGCCGCGAGCGGTCGAGCTCGTCGATGACCCGCCGCAGGGCCACGTAGTCGCGCGGCGACGAGGTGATCACCAGGGCGTTGGAGGGCTTGTCGGCCGTGATGCGCACGGGACCCTCGAAGACGGCGTTGGTGCCCCGCGGGTTTTGCCCCGCCGCGCCGGCCTGGCGACCACCGCCAGTGATGTTGTTGAGCACCGTGGCCATCTCCTCGGCGTCGCCGTGCTGGAGCCGGAGCACCCGCACCTGGCCCTCGCCGTTGATGGAGACGTCGAGCCGGCGGAGCAGCTCCAGGACGCGGACGTACATCCGCTGGGTGGCCACGATGACGAGGCTGTTGGTGCGGTCATCGGCCAGGATGCGCCCGAGGCGGACCTCCGACGTGCCCGCTGCGCCGGGCCGCGCCGCCGCGCCCGCCGGCGCCCCGCCGCCGAGGATCTCGGTGAGGCGCGTCGCGAGCTCGCTCGCGAGGGCGTAGTGCACCGGCTCGACCCAGATCTGTTCGCCCACGCCGCTGACGTCGACCTCGCCGAGGATCTGGAGCATCCGCCGGATGTTGGCCGCGAGGTCGGTGATGATGAGGGTGTTGGTCGCGGCGTACGGGGTGATGTCCCCATCGCGGGACTTGAAGTGCCCGAGCACCGTCGAGGCGTCGTCGGCGGAGATGCTGCGAAGCCGCACGATGCGGGTGATGAAGCGGTCGTCGCTCGGCGCGTCCTGGCCCGATCCGTAGGTCGGGAGCACCTGCGTGGCGGCCCCGGCGGTCTCCTCGACCTTGAGGTAGCGCCCCGACGGGACCACGGTCATCCCGTTGACCGCGAGCACCGAGAGGAAGGCCTGGTAGGCCTCTGAGGGCGTGACCTTCGTGGGCGAGTAGATGGTGGTCTTGATCGACCGCACCTTGCCCGGGAGGATGAAGCGACGACCCGTGATGTTGCCGATGGCCCGGATGAGGTCGGGCAGGTCGGCGTCCTGGAGGTTGAACGTGA
>CAIOSS010000660.1 GCA_903860995.1 uncultured delta proteobacterium
GAGCAGCCCACCCGCCCGCCGTCCACCAAGCCCGATGGGGCCCCGGGCGACGCCGCGGTGCGGGGAGAGCGCGGCGTGGCCGGGGCCATCCTGGCGCCGAGCAGCCCGCGGGTGCGGCGCATCGCCCGGGAGCGCGCGGTCGACCTCGACGCCGTGCCGGGCTCCGGGGAGCGGGGGAGGGTGACCGAAGGAGACCTCGCGCGGCCGTCGGCCCCGAAGGCGCTCGTGTTGCGGGACGGCGACGTGGCGCGGCCCGCGTCGTCGATGCGCAAGGTCATCGCGCGGCGGCTGGTCGAGTCCAAGCAGACCGTGCCGCACTTCTACCTGGAGGCCGACCTCGACGTGGAGGCCCTGCTGATCTTACGGGAGCAGGTAAACCAGGGCGCGGCGCCGGAGGCGAAGGTGTCGGTCAACGACCTGCTGCTGCGGGCGTGCGCGCTCGCGCTGCGGGCGGTGCCGGAGGCCAACGCCTCGTGGATCGACGGGCAGATCGTTCAGTACGACCGGGTGGACGTGTCGGTGGCGGTGACCATCGAGGACGGGCTGCTCACGCCGGTGCTGCGCGGCGCCGACAAGCTCTCGCTCGCGGGCGTCGCGAAGGCCACCAAGGAGCTCGTGGCGAAGGCCCGCGCCCGCAAGCTGACGCCCGAGGAGATGACCGGCGGCACCTTCTCGCTCTCCAACCTCGGGATGTTCCAGATCGACCGCTTCGCGGCGGTGATCAACCCCCCGGAGAGCATGATCCTGGCGGTGGGGGCGGCCCGGGACGTGCCCGTGGTGAAGGCCGGGGCGGTGGTCCCCGGCAAGCGGTGCGCGGTGACCCTGTCATGCGACCACCGGGTGGTCGATGGGGCGCTGGGCGCGAAGTGGCTCATGGCGCTGCGGGCGCTGGTCGAGAGCCCCGTGCGGATCCTGGTGTGAGCGCCGCGGCGGGGCGTGCTCGGGGCTCGCGCGGGGAGTATCGTCAAGCCCGATGAATCCCAGCCGGATCTTCCTCTCCCAGGAGGCCCTCGACTCGTGGATCGGCGAGGCCCGCGCCGACATCCAGGGTGACGTGCTCGTCGACAAGGTCGGCGGCCGGAGCTTCCAGCTGCGCGAGGGCGTGCGCTTCCTGGCGGAGGTGTCGGGCGGGCAGGACGCAGGGGCGCTCGTGGGCAGCGTGAAGGATCTGGTGCAGCTCGGCGCCATGGGCGGGGAGTACATGTCCGACTCGGTGGTGCTGGGCGAGCTCGCCTACGAGGTGCAGCCGGGCTTCGTCGGCCGGCCGATGGCGCCCAGCGTCCGGACCGAGCCGACCAAGGAGATCACCCTGCCTCCCGAGGAGGCGAAGCCGACGCCCGAAGCGCAGAAGCAGCAGCGTCAGACCATCCTGGCCCTCCAGGCCTTCTTCCTCAACAACGTGAAGTAGGGGCGCATGCTCGGCGGGCTCCTCGCGGCGGCGGCGCTGCTCTACTTCGCGGCGGCGGTGCTGATGCTCACGCACCTCGTCGGCGCGGCCACGTCCCTGGCGGCGCGGCGCGCGGCGACGGCGGGGCTCGCGGGCGCCGTGGTGGCGCACCTCGCGCATGACGCCTTGCGCTGGGCGGGTACGGGCCGCGGCCCCTTCGCGGGCATCCACGAGGGCCTCTCGACGCTCGCGCTGCTCGTCGCCGGAGTCGCCCTCGGGCTGCGCCTCCGCGGGGGGCGGCTGGAGACGCTCGGGGTCTTCGTGGCCCCGGTCACGCTCACGATGCTGCTCGCCGCGCAGGGCGCCGACGCGCGGCCGTCGACGCCGCTCAGCGGCGCGCTGTTGGGCGTGCACGTCGGGTCGACCATCCTGGGCACGGCGGCGTTCACCGTCGCGTTCGCGCTCGCCGCAGCGTACCTCGTCCAGGAGCGGGAGGTGCGCCAGAAGCGGCTCCGGGGGATGTTCCAGCGGCTGCCGCCCCTGGAGGTGCTCGACGTCGCGAGCTACCGCAGCATCGCGCTGGGGCTCCCGGCGCTGACGCTGGGCATCGCGACCGGCCTGCTGGCGGGGGTGCAGGAGGCCGTCGGCCGTGGGGTGCCCATCGCCTCGTGGCGCCACTACCTGGCGCTCGGGGTCTGGGCGGTGTTCGCCTCGGTGCTTGTGCTGCGGGCCGTCGCGGGGTGGCGCGGCCACCGGGCGGCCATCGGGACCATCGTCGGGTACGCGAGCGCCGTGGCGGTGCTCTTCGGGTACTTCGTGCGCGGGGCCGGGCGGTGACCGCCGGCGTCGTGGTGGTGGGCCTCAACCACCGCACCGCGCCGGTCGAGGCGAGGGAGCGCCTCGCGGTGCCGCCGGAGGGCCTCGAGGACGCGGCGCGCGCCGTGGCCGCCCTCGAGGGCGTGCGCGAGGCGGTGGTGCTCGCGACCTGCAACCGGGTCGAGCTCTACGCGATGGGCGACGAGACCGGCGCCGTGGCCGCGGAGCTGCGCCGGCACCTCCAGGCGCGCGGGGGGGCCGGGGTGACGCTCTACGAGCACCGCGGCGAGGCGGCGGTGCGGCACGCGTTCCGGGTGTGCGCGAGCCTCGACTCGCTGGTGGTGGGCGAGCCGCAGATACTCGGGCAGGTAAAAGAGGCGGTGGCCGCGGCGCGCGCGGCGGGGGTGCTCCGCGGCGGCCTCGGGCGGGTGATGGCGCGGGCCTTCCAGGCGGCCAAGCGGGTGCGCTCGGAGACGGGCATCGCCGAGGGGCAGGTGTCGGTCGCGAGCGTGGCCGCGGACCTAGCGCGGGGCATCTTCGGCGACCTCGTCGGGCGCAAGGTGCTGGTGGTGGGCGCGGGGAAGATGGCCCTCGGGGCGGCGCGCACGCTGGCGCGGTCTGGGGCGTCGCTGCTGATCGCCAACCGGAGCTTCGAGCGGGCCGCGGCGCTGGCGCGCGAGCACGGGGCGACGGCGCACCCGCTGACGGACCTCGGGATGCTGCTCCAGCACGTCGACGTGGCGGTGTGCTCCACGGGCGCGAGCGGGTACCTGCTCACCCGGCACGACGTCGCGACGGCCATGAAGGCGCGGCGGGGCCGCGGGCTCTTCCTCATCGACATCGCGGTGCCGCGCAACGTCGAGCCCGCCGCGGGCGACCTCGACAGCGTCTTCCTCTACAACGTCGACGACCTCGAGCGGGCGGTGGCGGAGGGGGGCCAGGGGCGCGCCGTCGCGGCGGCCGAGGCCGAGCGGGTGATCGCCGAGGAGCTCTCGGTGTTCCGCGTCGAGGAGCAGGCGCAGCGCAGCGCGGGGCCCACCATCGTCGCGCTCCGGCGGCGCTTCCAGGAGGCGGCGGCGGCGGAGCTGGAGCGCTCCCTCGGGGGGAGGCTGCGGCACCTGCCGGAGGGCGACCGGGCGGCGCTCGAGGCGATGCTCGACGCGCTGACCAACAAGCTCCTGCACGCGCCGACGACGGCGCTGAAGGAGGCCGCCGGGAGCGCCGAGGGCGACGAGGTGCTGCGCGCGGCGCGCTCGCTCTTCGCCCTCGACGCCGGCCCCGCGGAGATAACGCGCGTGCGCGCGCAGGGCGAAGTGACGCCGCAAGCGAAGGCAGGAAACGGGCGATGACGGTGCTTCGACTGGCCACGCGGAAGAGCGCGCTCGCGCTGGCGCAGAGCCGACAGGTCGCGCGGACCTTACAAGACCTCGTAAGCGGCCTCCGGGTGGAGGAGATGCAGGTGGTGACCCAGGGCGACCGGGTGCTCGACCGGGCGCTCTCGGAGGTCGGGGGCAAGGGGTTGTTCGTGCGGGAGATCGAAGAGGCCCTGCTCGACGGCCGCGCCGACCTCGCGGTGCACTCGATGAAAGATCTCCCGGCGCAGATGGCGGCGGGGCTCGTGCTGGCGGCGGTTCCGCGGCGCGAGAGCCCGTGGGACGCGCTGGTGACGCCCGGGGGCGTCGGGCTCGACGCGCTGCCGCCGGGGGCGCGGCTGGGCACGAGCTCGCTGCGCCGCTCGCGCACCGTGAAGGCGGCGCGGCCCGACCTGGAGGTGGTGCTGCTGCGCGGCAACGTCGACACGCGCCTGCGGCGCCTGGAGGCCGGGGACTTCGACGCGATCATCCTGGCCGAGGCGGGGCTGCGCCGGCTGGGGCTCTCGCCGGCGCGGGTGCTGCTGGAGGGTGCGATGGTCCCGGCGGTGGCGCAGGGCGCGTTGGCGCTGCAGACGCGCGAGGGCGACGCGGCGTCGCGGGCCATCGTGGGGCTGCTGCA
>CAIOSS010000661.1 GCA_903860995.1 uncultured delta proteobacterium
CCACGCGATCCGCCACCAGAACCACCACGCGATCCTCCACCGGACCCGCCACGCGATCCTCCACCGGACCCGCCACGCGATCCGCCAGCGGACCCGCCACGCGATCCTCCGCCGGACCCGCCGCGCGATCCTCCACCGGACCCGCCGCGCGATCCGCCACCGGAACCGCCACGCGACCCGCCGCCGGACTCACCACGCGACCCGCCGTCGGAACGGCCTTCAGACGAGACTTCCGGCTTGCCTCCAGAACGACCTCCGCCACGGCGTCCACGGCCTTGATTCCTTGAACCCTGATTGCCCGAGCCCTGATTGTCGGAGCCCTGATCGTCGGAGCCCTGGCTGTCGGAGCCCTGGTCGGAGACTGAGCTTGGCCGCTCTTGAGGAGGCGGCGTTTGCGTGCGTGATGGTGCTGCTGCGGGGCGGGAGCGTTGTTCAGCATTGGGCGCTGAGGCGCGCGGTCGATCGTCGGCCTGAGGCTGATCTTGACCCTGACCCTGATCTTGACCCTCAGCTTGACCCTGCGCTTCACCCTCGCCTTCGCGCTTGCGGCCACGGCCACCGCGACGCCTGCGCCGACGGCGACGGCCGCCCTCACCCGATCCATCGCCCGAGCTCTCACTCGAGCCATTCGCCGTAGATCCCGCGTCGGACGTTTCATCGTCCGATCCTTCGGAGTCATCGCCGTCGTTGGAATTCGAATCAGATGCGGTGCTTTGAGGCGTCTCGTCCTCGGGCGAGCTTTCGCCCGCGTCGAGTTGGTTGGCCTGCGAACCGTTGGAATTGGCATCAGTGCCCTCATGGTCGCGACGACCGCGACGACGACGCCGACGCTTGCGACGAGCTCCACCTTCGCCGGCCTCGCTGGTTGCGTTGTTGTCCGAGCCATCACCCGAGCCTTCACCCGAGCCATCACCCGAGCCCCGACCGGAGTTCTGCCCATCGTTCTCGTCGAATTCGCCTTCGAAAGCGGATTCAAGCTCGGGCGTCGGCTCCGGCACATCGAACGGCGGCTTGCCGTAGGCCTTGCGGATTTCGTCGCCCTGTTCGCCGGTGAGCAGGGACTGATGTCCCTTGACCTCGATCGCGAGTTCGGCGCACTTGGCGAGCACTTCCTTGCTGGTGAGCTCGATCTCCTTTGCAATCGCGTGGACGCGAATCGGATCGCTCGGCTCGCGCGGCGGCGGTGGCGGGGGAGCCACGCGCTTGGGCGCTGCGGTGCGGGCAGGAGCGTTGGAATCTTGCTGCTGCTGCGGCTGCTGATCGTCGAAATCGCGATCGCGACCGCCACGGCCGCCTCGACGCCTGCGCCGACGGCGACCTCCGCGTCCGCTGCCTTCGCCTTCGTCGCGCTGCTGTGCGCCAACGGCATTCGTCGGAGAATCGCCAGCTGCGGCGCGTTGGCGCCGAGTCGATTCAGCTACTTGCTCAGCAGCTTCTTCCGCGGCTTCCTCTGCGTCGAGCGCATCGGTGATGCTGAGTTCGTCTTCGTCGATGTCGGGCAGATCCTCGAAACCTCCTGAGAGAATCATCGAGCTTGCATCGGCTGCGGCTGGCTTCCTGCTGCGACGACGACGACGACGACGTCCGCCGCCACCCTGGCCGTCCTCGCGGTCTTCCGTGCCACGCGCGTCACCGCGCCCATCACCGCGCCCATCACCACGCGACTGCCGCGAAGACGGTCCATCGTCTTCATCGATTTCAGTCGGCAGCGCCGCAAGCGACGGCAACTGGATCCGCTGCGGCTTGTCGAGGTCGACATCCGCGTTGCGGTCGTCGTAGGCATAGAGATCCACGCGGTCG
>CAIOSS010000662.1 GCA_903860995.1 uncultured delta proteobacterium
GTGGCGCGGCCCGACACGCGGGGCGCGGCGGCCATGAGCACGCGGCGGGCGCCCGCGCGGTAGATCGATCCGCCGGCCGCGGGCTGCGCCTCGGGGATGGGCTCGTCGGGGTCCCGGGGCTCGACGTCGACCCGCGCGCTGCGCCCGGAGAGCGCGATGGCCCCGGCGATGCCGACGGCGGCGACGGCGCCCAGGATGACCTCCACGGGCCACTGTGCCCAGACGTCGAAGCGGCGCTCGGCGAGGAAGGTTCCGCCCGCGCAGAGGCCGAGAAACGACACCGCCAGCGACACGCGCCGCGACGACCGGGTCGACCACTCGTACGCGCAGCGCGCGCACATCGGCCGCGCGTCGACGCGGAAGCGGTAGCACTCGTCGCAGAGGGCGCGGGCGCAGTCGCCGCAGCGCACGAGGGCCTCGCGGCGCGGGTGGTTGCCGCACGGCGGCGGGAGCCCGGCGACGGCGGCGGAGGCAGCGCTCACCACTCGTAGGCCTTCCCGCTCCAGTTGAGGAAGCTGCCGCTCTCGGCCAGCGTGAGGCCGTCGATGAGCCCGACGAGCGCCCGCACCGAGGCGCCCACCGCGAGCGGCGCCGAGGGGCCGCCCATGTCGGTCTGCACCCAGCCCGGGTTGAACACCACCGACACCACGTCGCGGTCGCGCAGGTCGAGGGCGAGGCTGCGCGAGGCCATGTTGAGCGCGGCCTTCGACATCCGGTAGGCGTAGGCGCCGCCCGAGCGGTTGTCGCCGATCGAGCCCATGCCCGAGGAGATGTGCACCACCTTGCGGGTGCCTGCCTTGAGCAGGTTGGGCAGCAGCGCCCGGGTCACCCGCACCGGGCCCAGCGCGTTGACCGAGTACACCCGCAGCGCCTCGGCGGTGCTCACGGCCTCCAGCGAGGCCCACTCGTCCCGCATGCCCGCGTTGTTGACCAGCACGTCGACGGCCTCGGCGCCGAGCTCGCGCGCGAAGTCCGCCACGCTCGCGTCGTCGCCCACGTCGCAGGCCAGCACCCGCAGGCGCCCCGGGTGCGCGGCCCCGAGCGCGTGCAGGGCCTCCGCCGACGCGGGGTCGCGCACGGCCCCCACGACCCGCTCGCCCCGCGCGAGGTACTGCCTCACGAACTCCAGCCCGATGCCCCGGTTGGCCCCCGTCACGACGATGTTCATGCCGGCGGAGCCTGCCACCAACCGCGCCGCCGGGTCACGGCCGCCCGAAAGCGCCCGATGGCGCCACGGTCATTCTCCGAACGCCAGCGGATACACTCCGGCCCGATGCCCCCCCGCCCGCGCCTCCGCTCCTCCCTCGTCCTCGGCCTCGCGCTCCTGGCCGGCTGCCACGGCCGCCGCGCACGCGCAGCCCGACCCAGCCCGTCTCCCCGCTGGATCGTCGCCGCGGCCGACGGTCCTGCGATTCGCGTGCGCGGGGGCATGGTGCTGAAGGGAGCCCTGCGCGCCGACAACGGCCGCGTCGCCCGGCCCCCGTACCCCGCGAGCCCGATCGCCGCCACGTCCCACCTCGCCGACGGCGCCTGGCTCTTCGCCGCCGCGGACGGGACCCTCTACCGCGCGAGCTCCTTCACCGGCGCGCTCGACGTCGTCGGGGCGCTGCCCTTCCGCCTCCGGCCCATCGAGGCCGACGGGGCGATGCACCGCCGCGGCGTGCACTCCCGCGGCGCCCTCGTGGTGCTCGACGACGCCCTCGGCGCCCACGCCGTCGCGCCCGACGGGACCCACCGCCCGCTGCCCCTCGGCCGCGCCCTCTCGGCGTGCTTCGCCAGCCCGACGGACCTGTA
>CAIOSS010000663.1 GCA_903860995.1 uncultured delta proteobacterium
ACTGCCAACCCCAACGGCCGAGACTTCCGATCTTCTCTCGGTCGAGGGACGACGCGGGGAGCACCCGTCCAGGCCTTCGATCACCGGCCTCGCCCTCCGAGGGGAGCACCCGACCACGCCCGCGATCACTCGCACCGCGAGCGACCCGGCGGGGAGCGTCTCGCCGTCGGCGAGCAGCCGGTCGAACTGCGACCCGTCGGCGCGAAACTCCGGCCCCAGGTCGAAGAGGCCCCGGAAGGTCTCCTGCACCATCGGTGATGCGCGCGCCGATGGTCCCCCGGGCGCCTTGCCGCTGCTTGAAGAGCTGTGAGCCCGACAGGTGGTCGGCGTGGGCGTGGGTCTCGAGCACGTCGCGCAGGGTGAGGGCCTCGCGCTCGATGAAGCGAGACACCGCGTCGACCGAGGCCGTGCTGGTCTGCGAGGGCCCCGGCTCGTAGTCGAGCACCGGGTCGATGACCTCGGCGTCGTGGGTGGCCTCGTCGTAGGCGACGAAGGTGAGGGTAAAGGTCGTGGGGTCGTAGCGTTCCTGGATCTTCATGGCGCAGTCTCCCGGTCACTCGGTGACCCGTGGCGGGTACGAGCCACGGGGCCCGCGGAGGGTTCACGCCGCGCGAGAGAACTTCACCCGAAGCTCTGACGAGCGGGAGCCGCGGGCGCGGCGGCTGCTACACCTCCGCGGGCCACACCCCTCGACCGGAGGCTCACCCCCCACTGATGCCGACTTCCATCCTCGCCTCCCTCGCGCTCGTCCTGCCCTTCGTCCGTCTGCCGTACAGCTTCGGGCCCATCCACCCCTTCGGGATCCTCGTCGGCATCGGGGTCGCGCTCGGCTTCAAGCTCGCGATGCGCCGCGCCCGCGCGCACGGCCTCGACCTCGAGCGCTTCGAGCGTCACGTCGTCTGGACCGTCGCCATCGGCTTCGTCTCCAGCCACGTCCTCGACACCGTCTTCTACCACCCCGAGGTGCTGCTCACCCGCCCATGGGAGCTCCTCCTGATCTACCAGGGCCTCTCCTCCTTCGGCGGCTTCTTCGGCGGCGTCGTGGGCTTCATCCTGTACGCCCGCCGCCACCAGATCGACCCCTGGCGCAGCGCCGACGCGATCGCCTATGGGCTCCCGCTGGGCTGGCTCTTCGGCCGCATGGGCTGCGCGTCGATCCACGACCACCCGGGCGCCCTCTCGACGAGCCCGCTCGCGGTCGACTGGCCCGGCGGGTCGCGCTTCGACCTCGGCCTGCTCGAGCTGATGCTGGCGCCCCTGCTCATCGTCGCGGTGCTGCTCGTGGCGCGGCGCACGAAGCGCCCCGGCGCGCTGATCACCACCCTGGCGCTGCTCTATCCCCCCCTCCGCTTCCCGCTCGACTTCCTGCGCGCCCCGGCCGCGGATGGCGGCGACGTCCGCTACTTCGGCTGGACGCCGGGCCAGTACGCCTCCGTCGGCCTCTTCGTGGTCGGCCTCGCGCTGCTCCGGCGCACCCTCCGCAGCCCCGCCGAGCCCGCCCCGCCGCCTCCCCCCGCCGCCGACTGAAGCCCCGGCACCCCGGGGAGGGGGAATGCTCTCAGGGGTGCTTCAGGGCCCGGGTGAGCACCGGGTCGAGGCGCGCGGTGGCGTAGCTGCCGGCGAGCATCGCGAGCACGAAGGCAACCGCGGTGGGCGCGGCGGTGGGGAGGGAGGCGATGGCGGGGCCGGGGCAGAAGCCGCCGAGGCCCCAGCCCACGCCGAAGATCGCGGCGCCCAGGAGGAGCCGGGCGTCGAGGTCGCGGCGCGTCGGCACGAGGAATCGCGCCGAGAGCAGCGGGGAGGGGCGGCCCTGGAGCAGGCGCCACGCGACGGCGTGCACGGCGATCGCCCCGCCCATCACGAACATCAGCGACGGGTCCCACCCCCGGAAGAAGTTCAGGAACCCGATGACCTTCTCCGCGCGGGTCATCCCCGCGACCGCGAGCCCGAGGCCGAAGAGCACCCCCGAGAGGAGCGCCACGACCCCTTGGGCCCGCTCTCGCACCCGCGGCGTCATCGCGCGCCCCCGCCGGTGAGCAGCACCGTGAGCGCCCCGGTGCCGATGAAGGTCAGCGTCGCGGCCACGCTGCGCGGCGAGAAGCGCGAGATGCCGCACACCCCGTGGCCGCTGGTGCAGCCTTTGCCGATGCGGGTGCCGACCCCCACGAGCAGCCCCGCGAGCAGCACCATCCCGAGCGACGCGCTGCCCGCCGAGAAGGCCCCCGGCATCGCCGCGAGCGCGATGAGCCCGCCGCCCACGAGCCCCGCGACGAAGAGCGCCCGCCACGCGACGTCGCCCGCGCTGGGCGCGAGCAGCCCCCCGACGATGCCCGAGATGCCCATCACCCGTCCGTTGAGCCCCAGCAGCAGCGAGGCGCTCAGGCCGATGAGCGCGCCGCCCTGCAGCGCGCGAATCCAGTCGAGAGGAATGTCCATCAATCTCCGTGCTCCGTAGGGCCCCGATCGAGCTCGACCGTGGTCGTGGCGTATCGCCGATCGTTTGAGCAACCGACATGCCGTCGCCGCCGCGCCGCGTCTAGCGCCCGCCGCCGCCGCGCACCCTCCCTCGCAGTGTTTCAGGGCCATGTAACAGTTGTTGCACGGTGTTGCATCGCGCGCGCGCCGCGGCCGTCCCTCGCCGCCCTCCTTCATGGGCGCCGACCGCGCACGGTCGTTGCACCGCCGGGGGGGCATGCCGCTCATCCTCGTCCCCCTGGACTTCTCCGACTGCGCGCCGCAGGTCGTCGCGGAGGCGCTGCGCTTCGCGGAGGCCTTCGGCGGTCGCCTGCTGCTGCTGCACGCGAGCGACCCCCGCGGGCCGATCCCCCTCACGGCGACGGTGCAGCCGCCCGGGTCGCGCGAGCCGATGACCGTCGAGGCGCTGCTGCGCCAGGACGCCGACGCGCACCTCGCGCCGCTGCTGCGCCTCGCGCGGGAGCGGGGCGTCGTGGCCGACGGGCGGGTGGTCTTCGGCCACGTCGCGGAGGTCGTGCTCGCGGTCGCCGCGGGCGAGCGCGCGGACATGATCCTGATGGGCACGCACGGGCGCACGGGGCTCGCGCGCGCGGCGATGGGCAGCATCGCGGAGGACATCGTGCGCCACGCAGACGTGCCGGTGATCACCGTCCGCACGCGGCACCACGCGGGCTGCGCGGCGTCGAGCTGCGCGAGCTGCGACCTCGGGCGGAGCGAGATCGAGCGCGCCATCGACGCCGAGGACGCGGGCTGAGGCCCAAATCCCCTTTTGGACGTCTCCGAACCCATTCCGGGGCGCGGGGCTCTACACGCAACGCAGGAGGAAGACGATGAACACAGCACAGGACAGCAGGCGCGACCCGATCGGTGTACCGGCGATCCGCGCCGCCGCGGGGGTCGGCTACGACGAGGCGATCGCCGCGGTGGTCGAGGCGCTGAAGGGCGAGGGCTTCGGGGTGCTCACCCGCATCGACCTGCGCGAGACCCTCAAGAACAAGCTCGGGGTGGACTTCCGGCGCTACGAGATCCTCGGCGCCTGCCACCCCCCCTCCGCGCACCGCGCGCTGCAGGCCGAGCTCGAGGTGGGGCTGATGCTCCCGTGCAACGTCATCGTGTACGAGGGCGACGACCGGCGCGTGCACGTCGCGGCGGTCGACCCGCTGCAGACCATGGCGGCGCAGGGCGCGCCGGCGCTCGTCGAGGTCGCCCGCGACGTGCACGACCGCCTCGCGCGGGTCATCGCCCGCGTCGCCGCAGCCAACGCCTGAGGGATGAAACAACATGGGTGAGGTCGTCAGTCGCTTCGACGTCCACGTCGAGCAGGTTCGGGAGTTCGAGTTCCTGGTGCGCTTCGACAAGGAGCAGTACGCGTCGCTGCGCATGGACGAGCCCCCGCCGCTCGGCCACGACGCCGCGCCCAACCCCGCGCGCATCCTGGCCGCGGCGATCGGCAACTGCCTCGCGGCGAGCCTGGTGTTCTGCGCGAAGAAGGCCGGGGCGAAGCTCGACGACGTGCGGGCGGACGTGGGCGTCGAGCTGGTGCGCAACGAGCGCCGCCGGCTGCGCATCGGCAAGGTGAGCGTGCGCCTGGAGACGGCGCTGCCGCTCGATCACCCGGCGATCGCGGGCTGCCTGGAGGCCTTCGAGGACTTCTGCGTGGTGACCCAGAGCGTGCGCGAGGGCATCGACATCGCCGTCGAGGTCGTGCCGCGCGCCGACCTCACCCCCGCTGCCGCGCGCCCC
>CAIOSS010000664.1 GCA_903860995.1 uncultured delta proteobacterium
GGCGGCGTCCCGGGAGCTCCCGCCAATGCTTGCGGGCAGGCGTACGACGGATAATAGGCGTTCCGGTAACTGGAGCGGATCCGTGCCAGCGAGGGTGCCGCGTTGGTTCGCCTATCCCCTCCAGCAGAACAAAATCCCGGTGCCCAGGGACGATCAACGACTGACGGCTTCGAATCATCGTGCCCCTGGATTGGGTGCTCAGCCGAGCGCTGCCACGACACCGGTCCGCACCGCAGCGAGTGCCAACCGGATGCGACCCGCGACGCCCGCGGCGACCGGAGGGGGAAAGGCGTTGCCGACCTGCCGGTACGCGGCGGTCTTGCCTCCGACGAAGTTCCAGCCGTCGGGGAAGGCTTGGATGCGTGCGACCATCCGCACGGTGAGCCTCGGCAATCCCACAAAGTCCGGCCCCGGGGCTTCATTCGCGATGCCGAGCCCGTCAACCCCGAGCTCCGCCCACGCCTTGCGCGCACGCGTCGGCCCCAGGTCGGGACCTCCGTGCTTCTTCGATCCCCCGACCACGGTAGGCGCAATACGATCGGCTCGGGCCGCCCATACGTCGACGCCGGACCACCCTCGCGCTCCCATCAGATCGCGAAGCGTGTCACCCACGCTCTCAGGCGCCACGGCCTGATCGGGCCAGGCAAACCCCTCGGCGAGTTCTCGCTTCAGTGCGACGAGCACGACCCGTGGACGTAGCTGCGGAACGCCGAAATCTGACGCGTGCAGGAGGCGCCAGCCAGTCTCGTAGCCAAGCGACCGCAGGCGCTTATCGATGCGCGCCCGGTACGACTCGAACGAGGGGCCGAGCATGCCCCGGACGTTCTCGAACATCACGGCCCGGGGCCGGATCGCGTCGACGTACTCCACCCCGACGTTGAAGAGGTTGCGCTCGTCCTTCTCGCCAAGCTGCTTGCCAGCAACCGAAAATGGCGGGCAGGGAAGGCCCCCCGCAAGCAGGTCTATGCCGCGGAAGCGGGTCAGGTCGAGGGGCATGAAGAGGTCGTGTTCGATGACGTTCCAATGCGGTCGATTGGCGCGAAGCGTCGTGCAGGCGGCCGCGTCGTTCTCGATCAGCCCGATGTGCCCGAACCCTGCTTTCTCCAAGCCCAGCGCCTGTCCCCCAGCGCCTGCGCAAAGCTCGAGCGCGGTCGGGCCATCACCCGAAGCGGGGATGTCGACCTGAAGCGCGTTTGGTCGCGCCGCGCCGAAGGGCAGCACCTCCTGCCTGAGCCGACCTGCCCGTTCGTGCGGATGCGTGCGCGTCATTGAGGGTTCCACTTCTCTACGTTCCCGCTGGTGGCGAGGCCACATCAGCCACACTTCCAACCTGCGCACGATGCTGGACGCGACGCAAGGCGCAGCCACGCCGATCCGGAGGTCGAGCCTTGCCCTAACTCCCCCGCGCAACTCACTCCCGCAGTGCTTCACGCCCCGCGCAAGATTCGTCACGACGCCGCCGGGACCTTGCGCCCGCCCCCCCCCGCGCGGGCGCCCGTCCTCCCATCAACGCGATGCGCCCGAAGAACCTCCTCCGACTCTTCGATCACAACCCCCCGCCGCGGGAGTTCGTGACCGAGCTCTTCTGCAACCGCGAGGAGCCCATGGAGCTCGGGCTGAGCACCCTCGCAGGCTTGCCCGAGTGCGCGGAGATCCTCGCGGTGTACGGCGAGACCCGCTCGGGCAAGTCGCACTTCGTCCGGGTGCTGCTCGACAAGTTGGAGCGCCGCGAGGGGCGGGTGCGCGTCGAGGTTATCAACGCCAACAACCGGGGCGTCGCGCGGGCCGTGCTCCAGGACGTCTTCCTCGCCCTCTGGCGCATCCTCCACGAGGAGGTGCGCGGCGTGGTGGGCCCCTCCCAGCGCGCGGGCTTCGAGGCCTCCTCGACGACCTGGAGCTGACCGATCTCGCGGGCGCGGGCGAGCTGGCCTCGCGCGAGGAGGGCCCCCGGGACGACCTGCTGCGCGTGACCACCGACGACGCCGAATCGCGCGCGTGGGTGACAACCCTGGTGGCGCGGGTGCTCGATCCGCGGGTGTTCCGGGCCTTCGCGCACGTGCTGCCGTACAGCTTCCGCTCGCCGGTGCTGGCCGCGTGGGCGCGCTACCGCGAGCACCTGAAGGCGCGGATGGCCCTGCCCATGTGTGGCGACGGCACCGCCTCGCTGGAGCAGCGCTACGTCCCGTCGCCGTGGTCGGCGCCCGCGGCCGTGCAGTCGAACAACCCGCTTCCGCGGCTGCTGGAGAGGGCGCCTCCGCGTCGTCGCTGCGCCACGCGCTGCGCTCGGTGGCCGAGGCCCGCGCGTCGGCCGCCGCCGTCGAGCCGTGGATCCGCCCCATCGAAGACCGCTCGCTCGTCGCGAGCTTCCCTTTCCTGCCGGGGGTCGCTCCCGCGACCTTCCTGCACCGGTCCTTCGGCGAGTACCTCGCGGCCGAGTCCTTCGCGCTGGCGTGCCACCGGATGACGCAGCCCATCGAGGATGTCATCGCGCCAACCGAGCACGAGTTCGCGCCCGACCTGCTCGCCCGCTGGGTCGAGGCCGCGGGCGCGGTCGACCTCACCGACGGGACGAGGCGCTTCCTCTCCGTGATGCTCCCCGACTGGGAGGGCTTCGCGCAGGGCAAGCAGCGCCGCCGCCCCGACCGCGTCGAGCGCTGGGCCGCCTTCGAGGAATCCCTCCTCCGCCGCTTCTTCCAGGAGGACCTCGCCGTCGCGTGCATCCCGCTGCTCCACCGCGGCCTCGGCGGCCTCGACGACATCCGCGCCCGCGCCCTCTGCAACTACTTCGGCGCGCTCTCCCTCGCCTCGCGCCCGCACCGCCGCGTCCCGCTGCCCCCCGGCGCCGAGGCCATGCTCCCGCAGTTCCTCGGCTGGATCGCCCTCCGGTACTACCAGGTCACCGACCCGGTCACCCGCTACCTCTCCCTCGCCGGTCGCCCCGGCAGCGCCGACCTCGCGCAGCTCGACCTCATGGGCATCGACCTCCACGACACCGACCTCGACGAATGCAGCCTCGTCGTCGCCGACCTCACCGACGCCGACCTCCACGGCGCCTCGATGACCTTCGTCGACCTCACGCGCGCCAGCCTCCGCGACGCCGACCTCCGCAGCGCCGTCTTCCGCGCGACCATCCTCACCGACGCCGACCTCCACGGCGCCTCGCTCACCGGCGTCGACACCAGCGCCCCGGAGTTCGCCCGCGCCCGCGGCCTCACCGCGGCTTCAGCGCGGTGACCTCGATCTCGATCTTCATGCGCGGGTCGGCCAGGCCCGCGGTGATCATCATGGCCGCCGGGCGCACCTCGCCGAAGTGCTTGCGCAGCACCGGCCAGCACGGCTCAAAGTCCGCCGCGTCGGGCAGCACGTAGGTCACCCGCACCACGTCGCGGAGGCTCGAGTCGGCCTGCGCGAGCGCGGACTGGATGTTCTGCAGGCACTGCTCGGCCTGCTCCGCCACGCTGCTCGAGATGGTCATCGTGGCGTAGTCGAAGCCCGTCGTGCCGGAGACGAACACCCACGGGTCGGCCACCACCGCGCGGGAGTATCCGATCTTCTCCTCGAAGGCCGAACCGGAGCTGATCAATCTGCGCGTCATGAAGGCTCCCCTGGCGGTGGCCGAAGCGGACGGTCCATCGCTTGGAGTACCGCACCGCGGCGCGCCGGGCACCCCCCCCAGGGCGCGTCCCGGCGTCGCGCAGACCGCGCTCATCACTCCCCCCCGTCGCGCAGCCGCCCGGCCAGCGCCGCCGCGATCTCGGCCTGGGCCGCGGACCAGTCCGCCTCGGCGCCCCCGACGCCCCCTCCGCGGCGCTGCCAGAGATCGTACGCCCGCATCCGAACCTCCGCCTCGGTAGGCTCCAGCGTGGCGAGTGCGACGTACTCCTCACACGCCCCCGTGGCCGGATCATACGGCGGTCGGACGAACGCGTCGAAGCGCCCGACGATGCGCGCGCGGAAGCGGTAGCAGTCGTCACGTCGCGGGCACTCGCCGCCGGGGCAGCGCGTGATGTCATCGGACATCGGGGTCGGGTGCCTTCCTCACGGCCGCACGAAGCGCAGCACGAAGCGGTCGCTCGTGCCGCGGCGCTCGGCGGCGGTGCGCGGGCTCGCGCTCCAGTCGCGCGCGTCGGCCGGGTTGCGCATGAAGTCCGCCTCGCCGTCGAGCCGGAAGCCCGCCGCGAGCACCTCCGCGACCAGCGTCGACTGCTCGATGCGATGGAGCGTCTGCGCGTCGGCGACGCCGTGTCCCGCGGCGGCGTTGTGATCGATGATCGCGTACACGCCGCCCGGGCGCAGCGCCTGGAAGACGGCGCGGTTCATCGCGGCGCGGTCGGTCTGCATCCACACGGTGTCATGGTACGAGAGCAGGAAGAACACCGCGTCGAGGTGGCTCGCCTCGGGGGGCAGCGGGGCGTCGAGCTCGCGGTCGACGCGCGTGACGTTGCGCATGGCGGGCGTGGCGAGGCGGGCCGACCACGGGGCCTCGGCGAAACGCTCGAGGGCGAAGCGGTTGTTCTGCCCGAAGACGCGCCCGTCGGGGCCGACCGCGCGCGCGAGGAGCTCGGCGGTGTACCCGCCGCCCGCGAAGAGCTCGGCCACCCGCTGACCGGGGCGCACGCCGAAGAACGCGAGCGTCTCGGCGGGGTGGCGCCCGGCGTCGAGGGCGCGGTCGGCGGCGCTGCGGTCGGGCGCGTCGACCACGGCGCGCAGGGCGTCGGGGACGCTCACGGCGGCGGCGGCGGCGGCGGCGGCGGTGGTGGTGTGCGGGGTGGCGCTCGCGCACGACGCGAGCACGAACAGGACGGCGACGAGAGAACGCATGAACCCGTCTGGTAATGGACCGCGGGCGCGGCGTCGAGTGCCGGTCCCGTGTACGGTGACGACCCGACCACGATGTCTCCCCGACGCGCGCCCGACCCGCTGCTCCCGCCGGACGTGACGGCGTCCGCGAAGACGTCGACGGAGCGCGGCCCGGCCCGCACCGAGCGAGCGTGTCGGCTCTTCGCGCTGGTGGCGCGCGACGCCCGTACGGCGGTGGTGTTTCGACGCGGTCCTTCGAAGCAGGTGCGCATGCTTCGGTGGGACCTCGCGACCGATGCGGTCACCCCCGGTCAATGGCTCTCCGGTCGCATCTACGAAGAGCGCTGCGGCCTCTCCCCCGACGGCAAGCTGGTGGTGTACTTCGCGGGCAAGTTCAAGACGAAGCTCGGCACGTTCACGGCGGTGAGCCGACCGCCGTACTTCACGGCGCTCGCGCTGTGGCCCGAGGGGAGCACCTACGGCGGCGGCGGGTTCTTCGCAGACGACCGCACGCTGATCCTGAACTACCAGTGCGTACTCAAGGAACTGAACGACGGCGTCGGCGTGCCCCCGTCGTTCGTGGTGAGTCACCTCGGCGAGTATCGGGCACGGCACCCCGGCGACGAGACGACCGCGGCGAGCCACGGGTGGTCGCAGACGTCGAAGGGCGCCGAAGGCGAGCCCACCCCGGCGCTGCGGTACGTCTACTCACCGCCGTGGATCCACGCGAAGCCGCACCCGACGCGCGGCGGCGTGACGCTCGAGCGCAGCACGCGCGGCGTTGGCGCAGTGAACGGTCCGTTCACGGTGTGCGACTACCGCGTGCTGGTGACGCCGTCGGGGCGCGCGAAGGAGCC
>CAIOSS010000665.1 GCA_903860995.1 uncultured delta proteobacterium
GCCTCGGGCGTCGCCCTCGCGCAGCCGCACCACCGCCTCGACCGTCGCGAGCGGCGACGGCGCCCCGCGCGCGTCGCGCACCACGCCGCGCACCTGCACCGGGGCCTCGAGGGTGGTGTCGAAGCTGCTCACGCGCCGCGCCACGCAGACGGGCGCCCCGAGCGTCACCGGGAAGCCGGAACTCTCCGCGGGCTCGACCAGCAGTCGATAGAGCCCGGGGTTGAGCGCGACCTCGTAGGACCCGTCGGCGGCGGTGACCGCCTCCGTGGCCGTCACGCGGCTGGAAAGCGCCCGGAGGTCGGGGTCGTCGAGGCAGGGGTGGGTGGGCGCCGCGTCGTGGTAGGGCACCGCGGTCACCCGCGCGCCGCGCACGGCGAGCCCGTCGCGCCCCAGCACCCGCCCCCCGAGCGTGGGCCGCGTCTCGAGCGAGAACACCTGGCCGGACTGCATGGTCGCGTCGGCGCGCACGCGAAACCCATGCTGCACCGCGCTGCGGTAGGTCTCGCCCGCGGGCGCCACCACGACGTCGTAGTTGCCGGGCACCAGCCAGGCCTGGAAGGTTCCGTCGGCCTCGGTGACGGCCCGAGACTCGTACCAGCTCGTCGCGCCCGCGAGGCCCGCCGGCGCAGCGAGCGCGGCGCGCAGCGTCACCGTGGCCCCGCGCAGCGGCCGGCTCTGACCCTCCACGACGACACCCTCGACCGAGGCGCGGACGTCCACGCAGCCCACGCACGGCGCGCCGGGCGGGGGCGCGCCGGGGACCACCGGGCGCCCGGCCGCCGCGAGGGAGAGCCCGGCGAGGTCGGGGAGCGCAACCCGCAGGTCGCGGCCGTTGGGCGCCGCCGCGACGAGCGACGCGCGGGGGACGTCGACGACCAGGGTTCCACCGACGCGGTTGTCGGCCGAGAGGCGCAGCGTCCAGGCCTCCGGGGCGCCCGGCGCCATGCTGCACACGAAGCGCCCGGCGCTCCCCTCGGTGCCGTCGCCCGCGGAGGAGCTCACGGTGGAGAGCACCCTGCTGTGGGCGGCCGGGTCGACGGCGCGCACGGCGAACCCGGGCACCCCGACGCCCATGGACGTCTCGACGGCGCCCTCCCAGCGCGCGTAGGTGCTCGGGTAGGCGAGGTCGAAGCGCTGCGTGAGCGCGCCCGCCCGAACCTCGAAGGCCCGCTCGAAGCGCGGCGGGACCACCGACGCCAGCGACGACGCCGGGCGCACCACGACGTCGTAGAGGCCCTCGGTGAGCGTCGCCGACCAGGTGTACGCCGCGCGGTCGCGCGAGAGGTTGGTCGTGGCCATGGAGTCGGCGACCACCTGCACCGGGGGCGAGACCCCGGCGAGGTCGGTGGGCGTGAACTCCAGCGTCGCGGCGATGTACCGCCCCGCCCCGCCGGCCTCCGACGGAACGGTCACCGCGCCGTAGACCACCCGCGGCGCCCGCAGCGTGAGGTCGACGGCCTCGCCCGCCACGATGCTGCGCGGGCGCGTCAGCGTGGGGTACGCGTCGGCGCTCACCTGCCCGGTCGCCGGAGTGATGGTGAAGAACACCTCCGCGCGGGCCCGGGACA
>CAIOSS010000666.1 GCA_903860995.1 uncultured delta proteobacterium
GCCACCTCGCCCGCGCTCGTCACCACCGCCGACCTTACGGCCCTGCGCCGCTGGCAGGCCGAGGAGGGCGTACCGACGGAGGACCTCCGGGCGATCCTGGAGGCCGCGCTGGCTGCGGGCGCGGCGGGCGACCGGCCGGAGCGCTGGCGGGCGGCCGTCCGCGCGGGCCTGCGCGCGATCATCGCCCGGCGCTTCGCGCCCGACGGGACCATCGCAGTGTGGATGGTGGGCCCGTCCGTCGAGGCGGCCCTACGCGACGAGCTGGCGCGTCGGCCGACCCTCGGCGCGGCGCTCGTCGACGACCTTCGCGCGATGGTGCAGGGGGGGTGCCCGGGCGCCGCGTCGGTGGTGCTGCTGGCCGCGCAGCCGATCCGCCGTGCGCTCTGGGAGGCCCTGCGCGCGGGGCCGACGGACTGCGTGGTGCTGGCGCCAGAGGAACTCGGCGACACGGTGGCGATCACCGTGCGCGGCGTGCTCGATCCGATGGCGTGAGAGAGGACGGAGGGGGGTGGGAGGGGTCAGTAGCCGCGGCGCATGACGACGGGCGCGCCGTTTTCGATCTCGCGGCTGCTCAGGTTCACGAGGCAGGCCGCGGTGCGCGGGTGCACGGCGACGACGATGAGCTCGCCCGCGACCTCCACCGGGAGCTCTTCGGTCGGGCGGTACGACTCGGCGTCCGGGGCGTGGTCGACCTGGCCGTCGCCGTCGCGGTCGATCTCCTGGATGCGGATGCCGCGGCTGTAGGTCTCCACCGAGCGGCGCCACGGGTCGCCGCGCTGTGTGAGGAAGAGCCGGTTGCCGAGGCGGATGCCGTCCTGCGCGCCGCGGTCGATGATGACCACGAAGTTGCTGCCGACGATCTCGCGCGGCGTGGGCGTGGCGACGACGTGAGCCGTGAGGTCGCGGTCGTTGGGCACCGGCGGAACCGGCAGGAACTGCCGCTGGATCACCGCCACCCGCTCGCCCCGCTCGATGGGCTCGAGGGACTCGGTGATGCGCACGGTGGCGATGTGCCTCCGGGCGTCCCACGCGTCGACCACGACGGTGCCCAGGACGCGCACCACGCGGCCCGCGTCGCGGTCCGAGCCCGCCGTCGCCTGGGCCGACGAGTAGATGGTGTAGCTCTCGCCGACATTGGGGGCGCGGCGCGGAAACTCCACGTACGCCTGGTCGCCCTCGGAGAGGAGCATGTTGTCCTCCGGGGCGCCGATGATCGAGCCCGACACCGCGATGTCTTCGGTCGTGGCCCAGGCCGACTCGCGCATGAAGATGGTCCCGCGGGGGTACCTCGGCGCCGTGCGGGTGACCCGCAGCCCGCCGGGGGTCTGCACCATCGAGGACGCGGGCGTCGCGGACGACAGCTCACCGGGCAACAGCAGCCGCACCTGATCGTTGGGGAAGATCCAGTGGGGGTTGGTGATCTGCGGGTTGCGCGCCCACACCCGGGGCCAGTACCAGGGGTTCTCGAAGTAGTACCCGGAGATGTCCCAGAGGGTGTCCCCGGTGTTCACCGTGTGGAACTCCGGCACCATCCCGACGTTGCTGCGGGAGATCGTCCCCGGCGCCCCGGGCGAGAGGGTGATCGTCGCGCGCGGGCGCGACACCACCGACGCGGGCGTCGCCTCGTCGTTCACCGTCACCTGCGCGTTCGCGAGCGCCGGCACTGCCAGAACGGTCGCGACCCACGGCCATCGCCAGAAGAACCTCATCGTCCGCCTTCCCTCTCGTCGCGAAGCCGACGCGCGGCCTCGGAATCTGCATGGTCGCTCAGGAGCCGCTGCCCGGCCCGCTCGGCCCCCGCCGTGTCGCCCGCGCGCAGCAGCGCGGTGCGGAGCGTGAAGAGCGCGTCGGGCACCTTGTTGCCCACCGGGAAGCGCTCGAGCAGGCCTAGAAGCTCGCGCACGCCCCGCGGCGCGTCCCCCGATCGCAGGAAGCACTCGGCCCGCCAGTACATGGCGTTGTCCGCGTGGGGGTGCGCGGGCCAGCGCACCAGGAAGCCCGCGAAGGCCTCGACGGCCTCGGCGCAGCGGTTGCCCCGCGCCAGCGCGAGCGCGAGC